>JALOSK010000279.1 GCA_025458465.1 Sandarakinorhabdus sp.
TGATCGTCGTGAACTTGACCATCGGCGGGATGCCCGCCGCCTGCGCGCCATTGTGAGCGCATGGGTCAATGGTCGAAGGTGATCTTGGAACCCTCCCCTTGCTTGGTTGATTCAAGCCGGGATGCCACAGCGCATGATAGCGAATGCACGAACACATATCCGAGGTCGCCGTTTGAGTCGTGCGAACCCGCGGATTTGCAAATCCGTCGATGCAGAATTCGCGACAGAGACCCTGCGCGAAATGGGCGCATAGGAAGGCATGAAAGCCATTTGAAATCAGTCTCTTGAGACCGATAATCGACGGCCGACTGGCCGCAAGCCTCGAATAACGCGAGGCATTGTCTGCGTCGTTAAATTATTGTTTTTATGGGAAACATTTGTTGGAGGCCCGAGCCGGAATCGAACCGGCATCGGGCCTCGATGTCTGGCAGGCGCTGCTGCCGTGGTGGGCCGCTGCCCTAGCAGGGGTGCGGGCAACGGGCAATGGTTTGCATCGGGGTCTGCATCGGGGTCTGCATCCCGGCCTGTATCGGCTGGGCGATATCGCCATTGCGCGACACGCCGCCGCAGGGCAAATACGGCGCACAGCGGAAAGGGCCGACATGACGATTGCCAGCGCAGCCTTGCGCCAGACGATGGTGGACACCCAGTTGAAGACGGTGGGGGTCACCGATGCGGCCATATTGGCGGCCTTTGCCGAAACCCCGCGCGAACCCTTCCTGCCGCCCGCGCTGGCAGCATTGGCGCATGCCGACGCCGCGCACGAAGTGTCGCGCGGCCGCCATTTGCTGGCCCCGCTGGCATTGGCGCTGCTGTTGCAGCGCGCCGCCGTGCAGCCGGGCAGGCGCGTGCTGGTGGTGGGCAGCGCCACCGGCTATTCGGCTGCCATCCTTGCGCACATGGGCGCCCGCGTCACGGCCCTGGAAAGCGATCCGGCCCTGGCCGCCATCGCGGAAGCGGCCGGCGTCACCACCGTGATCGGCCCGCTCGCTGAAGGCTGGGCGGCTGGCGCCCCCTATGATCTCGTGTTGTTCGAAGGCGCCATTGCGGCCGTGCCGCCGGCCATCGCCGCGCAGCTGGCGCCGGGCGGTCAGATCGCCGCCGTGCTGCGGGAAGCGGGCGTGGGCCGCGCCATCGTTGGCCCGGTGGGCCGCGACGGTCACGTCGGTGGCCTGGCCTTCATGGAGATGGCCGCCCCCGATCTCCCCGGCTTCGGGCCGGCCAGAGAATTTGCGTTCTGAGACGCAGCTTGAATCTGGCGCTTTGCTTCATCATGGCGTAACCATTGTTGCCATGACTGAAAGCCCGGCTTCCCTTGATGCCATCCTTGCCTCCATCCGCGCGCGCGTGATGTCGCCGGATGATGGGGAAACCGCCGAGCTGGAGGCGCCGCTGCCGGCGCCGCCGCCCGTGCAGCTTTCCGATGTGGAAATGACACCGGGCAGCGCCAGCATGACGCTGGATCAGCTCATCCGCTCCCTGCTTGCCCCGCACATCCAGGCCTGGCTGGACACCAACATGCCCGAGATTGTCGAGAAGCTGGCGCGCGAGGAAATCAAGCGCCTCACCGGCAAGCTTTAAGCCGGGCTTTCCCACCGGGCAGGCAACGGCTATGCGCTGCCGCCATGATCGACCGGATTTTCGACCCCGCCAGCTTTGAACAGCGCTGGTATGCGCACTGGGAAGCCAATGCGCGTTTCCGCCCGGTACGGCCGGATGCGCAGCCGTTCACCATCGTCATCCCGCCGCCCAACGTCACCGGCAGCCTGCACATCGGCCACGCGCTGGACAACACGTTGCAGGATCTGCTGATCCGCTGGCACCGGCTGAACGGCCGCGATGCGCGCTGGATCGTGGGCACCGATCACGCCGGCATCGCCACGCAGATGGTGGTGGAGCGCCGGCTGGCGGAAGCGCAGCAGCCCGGCCGCACCGCGATGGGCCGCGAGGCGTTCGAGAAGAAGGTGTGGGAATGGAAGGCCGAATCCGGCGGCACCATCACCCGCCAGCTGCGCCGGCTGGGCGCCAGCTGCGATTGGGCCAACGAACGCTTCACCATGGACGACGACTTCAACAAGGCCGTGCTGAAGGTGTTCGTGGAACTCTATCGGCAGGGGCTTCTGTATCGCGACAAGCGGCTGGTGAACTGGGACCCGAAGCTGAAGACCGCCATTTCCGATCTGGAGGTGGAAACCCGCGAGGTGGCCGGCAGCTTCACCCACATCCGCTATCCGCTGGCCGATGGCGCGGTGCTCGACAATGGCGCCAATCATATCGTGGTGGCCACCACCCGCCCCGAAACCATGCTAGGCGATACCGCCGTGGCGGTGAGCGCCGATGATCCGCGCTATGCCTCTGTCATCGGCAAGCATGTCCTGCTGCCGATCACCGGACGGCGCATCCCCATCATCGCCGATGAACATGCC
Source organism: Sandarakinorhabdus sp. (assembly GCA_025458465.1). Taxonomy (GTDB): domain Bacteria; phylum Pseudomonadota; class Alphaproteobacteria; order Sphingomonadales; family Sphingomonadaceae; genus Sandarakinorhabdus. The sequence goes on from JALOSK010000279.1 coordinate 2,427, forward strand.
GATCCGGAACTGGGTTCGGGCGCGGTGAAGATCACCCCGGCGCATGATTTCAACGACTGGCAGGTGTATGAACGCCACAAGGACATCGGCTGGATCAATGTTTTCGACAACGAAGGCAATATACTCCAGTCGCAGTTCAACGACATTCCGGAAGCGTTCCTTGGGCTGCATCGTTTCAAGCGCGATGGTGTCGATGGCGCACGCGAACTAGTTGTGGCGCAGTTAGAAGCTCTTGGCCTGATCGAGCGCATCGAACAGAAGACCATCCAGATGCCCTATGGCGACCGCTCCGGCGTGGTGATCGAGCCGTGGCTGACCGATCAATGGTATGTGAACGCCGGCGAACTGGCCAAGGAGGCGCTGGCCGCCGTCCATGATGGGCGCACGAAGTTCGTGCCTGCGACCTGGGAAAAGACCTATTTCAACTGGATGGAGAATATCCAGCCGTGGTGCGTGTCCCGCCAATTGTGGTGGGGGCACCGGATTCCGGCGTGGTATTGCGCGACTAAAGAGGCAACCAAGCACGAAGTCGACCGCATCGCGAATGGTGGTTCGCCCGGCGAAGTTGACCTCGATTTCATGAACAGTGTCCTCAATCGCGGCCACTTCATCGTCGCAGGCGATGAAGCAGAGGCAAGGGCACAAGCAGCCACCTATTTCGGCGTGCATGAGAGCGAAATCTCGTTTGCTCCGGACCCTTATGTCAGCCCGAAGCCATATCAGCTAGAGCGCGACTCGGACGTGCTCGACACCTGGTTCTCCTCCGCCCTGTGGCCATTCGGCACGCTGGGCTGGCCGGATGCCACGCCCGATCTGGCCCGCCACTATCCCGGCGATGTGCTGGTGACGGGCTTTGACATCATCTTCTTCTGGGTGGCCCGCATGATGATGCAGGGGCTGCATTTCATGGATCAGGTGCCGTTCAAGACGGTCTACTGCCATGGCCTGGTGCGCGACGCCAAGGGCCAGAAGATGAGCAAATCCAAGGGCAACACGGTCGATCCACTGGGCCTGATCGATCAATATGGCGCCGATGCGCTGCGCTTCACGCTG
>JALOSK010000280.1 GCA_025458465.1 Sandarakinorhabdus sp.
GCTTCCACACCTCCTTGGTCAGCCCGTGCATGTAGACTGCCAGGCTCACCCCGCCATAGCAGACCAACGCGAGGCGAAGCTCCTTCGTCTGCACGCACGCTCCTTTCACCCGCCAGTGTAACGGCCACGCAAGCCCCGGCAAGTGCGGGAGAATTCGGAAGGGGTGCGCGGGAGGTTACGGAGGCACAGGCCCCTACCATCTACCGCCCCAACGCCGCCTTCATTGCCCCCACGAACAGGCCACGGCCATTGTTGCCGCCGGTGCGGCCATCGAACAACAGGTGGATGGGCAGCGTGCCGGGCAGGGCCCCGGGCAGGAGTTCGATGAGCTGGCCGGCCTTCAGCGCGTCGGCGACCTGGTAGCTGAGCAGGCTGGCCAACCCGATGCCGGCCTGTGCGGCGCTGACGGCGGCTTCGACGGTGGTGACGGTGAGGCGCGGGGCGGGGGCGGTGCGGGTGCCGGGCAGGCGCCATTGGGTGGCGGCGCGGGGGCCAGTGGTGGCGATCAAATGGTGGTGCTTGAGGTCGGCCGCAGTGGCGGGCACGCCGTGGCGGGCAAGATAGGGCGGGCTGGCGACGATGACGGGGCGGACACTGCCGATCCTCACCGCCTTGAAGCTGGAATCGGCCAGCGGCCCGATGCGCACGGCGACATCGATGCCTTCCTCGATCAGGCGAACGTTGCGATCGATCAGCAGCAGGCGAACCGACAGCGCCGGGTGGGCGGCGAGGAGATCGGCAACCACCGGCAGCACGTGCAGGCGGCCGAACATGGTGGGGGCGGTGATGGCGAGCTCGCCGCTGGGCGGCTGGTCCTCGCCGCCGGTGGCACGGCCGGCGGCGGCGAGTTCGGCCAGCAGCGGCCGGAGGCGGTCGCGATAGGCGGCGCCGGCATCGGTGAGCGCGACCTGCCGCGTGGAGCGGCGGAACAGGCTGGTGCCCAGGCTGGCCTCCAGCGCGGCGATGGCGCGGCTGGCGGCGGTGGGGGAGCAGCCGGCGGCCTGCGCGGCGCGGGTGAAGCTGCCGCTGTCGGCCAGTGCCAGGAAGAGTTCGAGGCGGGAGAGCCGGTCCATTATTGCGTTCTACGCGATAATCTTTTGCCTGGCGACCGGATTATCGCGGCAGCTTCAGAAGCGTAGAAGCAGGCCATGGCTCAGACCTTCCTCCGCACCGTCTTCACCGACACCACCCGCCAGCTGCAGGCCGCCGATGGCTCGCGCGAGGCCTATGCCCGCATGGAGGGCGATGGCTCGGCCGGCCGTGATGAACTGGGCGAGCGCGAGGCCGAATTCATCGCGGCGCGCGACAGTTTCTACCTGGCCAGCGTCACGGGCGACGGCTGGCCCTATCTCCAGCATCGCGGCGGGCCGGCCGGTTTCCTGCACACGCTGCCCGGCAATGTGCTGGGCTTTGCCGATTATCGCGGCAATCGCCAGTTTGTCTCGATGGCCAACCTGGCCGGCGATGCAAGGGTGGCGCTGTTCCTGATGGACTATCCGAACCGCCGCCGGCTGAAATTGGTGGGCCGCGCCCGGGTGGTCACGGCAGGCGACGATCCGGCGCTTGTGTCCGCGCTGATGCCGGCCGGCTATCGCGCGCTGGCCGAGCGCGCCTTCCTGATCGACGTCGTCGGCTTCGACTGGAACTGCCCACAGCACATCACGCCGCGCTTCACGGAAAGCCAGATCGCCGCGGCCGTGGCACCGCTCAATACCGAACTTGCCACCCTGCGCGCCGAGAATGCGCGGCTGCACACCATCCTGAAGGAGAAGACCGCATGACCAGCACCAGCATCGCCGCCGCCACGCTTGGCATCCACCATGTCGGCCTGGCCGTGCCCGATCTCGACGCCGCGTCGGCCTTCTTCATCAGCGCGCTGGGCTTTGCCGAGGTGGGCAGCGTCCCCGATTATCCGGCGCGCTTCGTGTCGGACGGGACGACCCTGCTCACCTTGTGGCAGACCGACGCCGCGCCGGTGCCGTTTGACCGCCGCGGCAATGTTGGCCTGCACCATCTTGCCTTCAGGGTGGCCGATGATGCCGCGCTCAACGTGCTGCACACAAGGCTGGCGAGCTGGGCCGGGGTGGCCATCGCGGTGCCGCCCTGCTCGATCCGAGCCGGGTCTGCCGTGCGCCACTTCATCATCGCCATGCCGGGCGGCATCCGCATCGAATTCGCCACGCCGTTCCCGGGCTGAGCCGTCATGCGACCGCCCCTGCCACCCTTCGATCTGGCTGGCGCCACCGCCAAGGTGCGCGCCGCTGAAGACGCCTGGAACAGCCGCGACCCGGCGCGGGTCGTGCTGGCCTACACCCCGGACAGCCGCTGGCGGAACCGCGACCTGTTCATCGATGGCCGCGCCGCCATCACCGCCTTTCTCACCGGCAAGTGGCAGCGCGAGCAGGATTACCGCCTCGTCAAGCAGCTGTGGGCCCACGCCGGCAACCGCATCGCCGTGCGCTTTGCCTATGAATGGCATGATGAGGGCGGCCAGTGGTTCCGGTCGTACGGCAACGAGAACTGGGAATTTGCCGCCGACGGCCTCATGGCGCGGCGCATCGCCAGCATCAACGATCTCGTCATCGCCGAACGCGACCGGCTGCTGCGCTGGACCGGCCCGGCCCGGCCGGCGGATCATCCGGGGCTGGAGGAACTTGGGCTGTAGGTCAAAACCGGCTGGCTATGCCCGTCTGTCCTACAGGGGCAAAGCCTGCCATCATGGCGCTGCCCGGCGTGTGGTCCGGGCGGGCCATGATTGGCCTGAAAAATCCTGAATCCCACATGATTCGTAACAAGTGGAAAAACTCGCCGACGGGGGTGATTCGCGAAAAGCCGCCGCAGACAGGAAACGAATAATCGTTCTTTCTCAACATGATATTACAACGGCGCCAATGCCGGTGCTGGCAGTCTCCGCAAAAAGAGACGCCAATCGGGCTTTTTGCGCCGTCAAAAGACAAGAGTGGGTGCAGGGCCTCAGGCCCTGCCCGCCGGAGGCCTCTTTCTCTTGCCCAGTTCAGCGCTTGATGTTGGCCGCTTCCACCACGATGTCGAACGCCGTCGCCAGCCCCTTCACGAATGTGGCGCGTTCGACGTTCACATATTCATCCAGCGCATGGGCGCGGAAGCCACCGCCGCCAGCGCCCAGGGTGATGGCGGGGATACCCAGGCTGATCGGGATGTTGCTGTCGGTG
>JALOSK010000281.1 GCA_025458465.1 Sandarakinorhabdus sp.
CCGCGGGTCCTGCGGGCGCACCTGGCCATCGATGAACCAGGCAATGTCCCACGCCTGCTGCACCGAAAGCGTGCCGCCTTCGCCCAGCGGCATGTTGGCCCGGATGAAGGCGGCGGCCTTGTCCACCTGCGCCATGCCGGCGCCCCAGTTGTAACTGTTCGGGCCCCACAATGGCGGGTTCACCACTGTCTGGCCGTCCATCATGCCCTGGCCATCAGCCCCGTGACAGGCGGCGCACTTGGCCGCAAACAGCGCCCGCCCGCGCGCATCATCGGGCGCCTGCGCCGGCTGGGCGATGGCCGGGAAGCCGCGTCCGGGCGGGGAGACGCCGATCCGCTGCCCCTGCGCCAGCCAGCCGGCATAGGCGCTCACTGCCAGCAGCACGTCACCCCCAAATGGCGGCGGCGTGCCGTTGATCGAATAGATGAAGCAATCCTGCACGCGCTTTTCAAAGCTGTTGATGCGGCCGTTCTTGGCGCGATACGCCGGGAAATTGCCATAGGCCGCCCACAGCGGCGCGGCACCGGCGCGGCGCCCGGCATCAAGATGGCAGTTGGCGCAGCGCAGCTGGTTGCCGGCATTGGCTGGCGCAGCGGCGCGCGTATCGGTGATGATCGCCAGCCCACGGCGGATGGCATCGCCTTCCGGGCCGGATGGAATGCTGGCTTCATCAGGCAGGGCGGGGGCCAGGGCGGGGCCGGCGGGTGCCGCAGGCGCGTCGGGCGCCTTCGCCGCTGGCGGGGTGCAGGCCGCCAGCAGCAGCAGAGGCAGAAGGGCGCGGGATTTCATCGCCACCACGCTAGCGAAGCGTGGCAGGCCTTGAAACTCCCGATTGCGTGATCAGTCGTTGGCTGCGCCAAAGCGTATCGCATAGCGGCTGGTGATGCGATCAACCGGCATCACCACGAACACGTCCACCGTGTTGAACTGGTGATCGACGAAGCCGCCATCGCCCACCATCGCGCCCACCCGCAAATAGGCCTTCAACAAGGGCGGCAGCGCGCGGGACGCAGCGCGCGCATCGATGCTGGCTGCCGGCAGGGCGTTCATGTCCACACAGGTCGGCGGCAGCGCGGTGGCGCGCAGTTCCGGCGGGGCGAGATGATGGTGATACAGCCACGAAAGTTCCGCCGCGTGCAGCGCCGGATCGGCGCCATGCAACGACGCGCAGCCGAACAGGTGGCCAATGTTGTGCTGCTGCAGATAGGCGGCGATACCGCGCCACAGCAGGGAAATGGTGGCGCTGGTGCGCCATGAAGGCGCCACGCAGCTGCGGCCCAGTTCCAGCAGCTGCATGGCCGGCGTCGCCTGCGCCAGCAGCGGCGCCAGATCAAATTCGCCAGCCGAATAGAAGCCGCCATTGGCCATCGCCACGTCCTGCCGCAGCAGGCGATAGGTGCCCACCACGCGTGGGCGCAGCGCGTCGGCATGATCGATCACCAGCAGATGATCGCACACCGCATCGTGATCATCGAAATCCCGGCGGAAGCGCGCCATGGTGGGCGTGGGCTGCGCGCCCATTTCATCGTAGAAAATCTCGTAGCGCAGGGCCTGGGCGGCAGCGATTTCGGCGGCACTGGTGGCCAGCCGCACTTCCAGCAAGCCGGCCCGGCAGATGGCCGGCGCGTGCGCCAGCAGCACGGGGGGCAGTTCGACAGCACGGGAAAGGGCAAGTGTCATCTGGCGGGCTCCACCGGTTTGCCGGCGTTTACCTTGTGGGTGTGACAGGGCAATGGCCAAGCGGTTACAGCCGCATGGCCGCAGCATTACACGTCGGTTGCAACCTCTGCCGTGTCGTCGGCCACCACCAGGCCGGCCCGCCACAACCACAGGAAGATCAGCAGCCCCGGCAGCGCCAGCAGCGTGGTGAGCCAATAGAAATCGACATAGCCCAGCGTTTCGATCAACGCGCCGGCAGTGCCCGATGAAAAGGCCCGGCCCAGGATGGCGGCGGCAGACGACAGCAGCGCGAACTGCGTGGCGGTGAAGCGCCGATCACACAGCAACGCCAGCCAGGCCCCCACGGTGACGCCGCCGATGCCGCTGGCCAGATTTTCGAAGCCCTGCACGGCGGCCAGTGCCCACACATCATGGCCGATGATGGCCAGCCCGGCATAGGCAGCGTTCGACACGCCCATCAGCACCAGCGACAGGAACACCGATCCCGCCAGCCCCAGCCGCTTGTAGAGGATGCCGCCCAGGAACACCCCGCCCAGATAGCCGAACAGGCCCAGCGACACGTCGTAGAAGGCCACTTCTTCCTTGGTGAACCCAAGATCATTGTAGAACAGCCGCACCGACAACTGGCACACCGTGTCGCCAATCTTGTGGACCAGCACGAAGGCCAGCACGATGCCAGCGCCGGGCCGGGTGAGAAAATCCTTGAGCGGGGCGAGGATGGCATCGCGCACCACGGCAGCCAGCCCCTTGCCCGATCGCGGTGCTGCCGGCCGCTGCGGTTCACCCAAGACGGCGGCGGCAATCAGCGCCGGCAGGAACAGCAGCACCGCCGACAGATAGGCCAGCGCCCACGATCCCTTGGCGGCCAGCAGCAATGCGCCGGCGCCGGCCAGATAGCTGCCCATGCGCCAGCCATATTGGGTCATCCCCGAACCGGCGCCCATCTGGTCTGCACGCAGCCATTCGATGCGGATGGCGTCGATCACGATGTCCAGCGTCGCCCCGGCAAAACCCACCGCCACGGCCGCTGCCGCCACCATTCCCAGATTGGCACCCGGATCGGCCACGCCCAGCCAGGCGATGGCAGCGCTGGCCATCGCAACGCACACCACCAGCCAGGCGCGGCGCTGCCCGATCAGATTGGCCAGCACCGGCACGCGGCCGCGATCGATCAGTGGCGCCCACAGTGGCTTGAAGCTGTAGACCAGCAGCGCGAGGCCAAAGGCCGTCACCGATTTCTTGTCGATGCCGCTTTCGGCCAGCCGGGTGGTGAGCGTGGCCGCGATCATCGCATAAGGCGTGCCCGATGCCATGCCGAGCGCCAGCGCGCCCAGGGGCCCGGCTTCGAAATAGGGCCGTATGGCGGCAATCAGGGATCGGTGGGCAGACGTGGTGGCCATGGCTGCACCATGGCGGCGGCCTATGGGGTGTCAATGCCTTCCGGCACCCGAGCCTGCGCGGCAGATATTGGCCAGTGGCGAGCCATTTGTTTTGA
>JALOSK010000033.1 GCA_025458465.1 Sandarakinorhabdus sp.
CGGCTTCACTTCGGTCCACTTGTAGTTGGACAGGGCGGAAATCTGGATCTCGCTGTCGAAGTGGCCGATGTTGCAGACGATGCTGTTGGGGCGCATCGCCTTCATGTGTTCAGCCGTGATCACGTCCATGTTGCCGGTGGCGGTCACGAAGATGTCGGCGCGCTTCACCGCGTCTTCCATGGTGACGACTTCGAAGCCTTCCATGGCGGCCTGCAGAGCGCAGATCGGATCAATCTCGGTCACCATCACGCGGGCGCCGCCATTGCGCAGCGAGTGCGCCGAACCCTTGCCGACATCGCCGAAGCCGGCAACGCAGGCGACCTTGCCGGCCAGCATCACGTCGGTGGCGCGGCGGATGGCATCAACCAGCGATTCCTTGCAGCCATAGAGATTGTCGAACTTGGACTTGGTGACGCTGTCGTTGACGTTGATCGCCGGGAACGGCAGGCGGCCCTGCTTGGCCAGCTCATAAAGGCGGTGCACGCCCGTGGTGGTTTCTTCCGAAACGCCCTTCAGGTTCTTGACGGTTTCGGTCAGATAGCCGGGGCGCGCCTTGACGAAGGCCTTGAGCGCCCGCTGGAATTCGACTTCTTCCTCATTCTCCGGCTCGCCCATGGTCTCGCCGGCTTCGAGGCGCGCGCCCCACAGCGCGAACATGGTGGCGTCACCGCCGTCATCCAGGATGATGTTGGACGTGACATCACCCCAATCGAAGATACGGCCGACATAATCCCAGTAATCCGCCAGGCTCTCGCCCTTGATGGCATAGGTCGGGATGCCGGCAGCGGCCATGGCGGCAGCGGCATGATCCTGGGTGGAAAAGATGTTGCAGGTGGCCCAGCGCAGTTCGGCGCCCAGCGCCACCAGCGTTTCCATCAGCACCGCGGTCTGGATCGTCATGTGCAGCGAACCGGTGATGCGCGCGCCCTTCAGCGGCTTGGCGGCCCCGAACTCTTCGCGCAGCGCCATCAGGCCGGGCATTTCGGTTTCGGCAATCGCAATCTCGCGGCGGCCGAAATCGGCGAGGCTGATGTCGGCAATGGCGTAATCATGGGCCATGATGGTGTTCCTGCGCTGGATGGAGTTGCGCTGTCTCCTAGGCGCAGCCGGCTATCGGAGCAAGCATAAAGATAGCTTTATATGATAGTCTGACCCCTGCGCAGTCCAAATGTCGCAGAACGGACAATTGCCGGCTTCTTGCCGTGGCAGGAACCGGTTAGACTTGGGATGCCGCGCGTGTCGTCGGCGCATTCGGGGGAATGATCATGGATTGGGCCGTCATCACTGCAACCGTCACCGATGTGGCCTTGAAGCTGGCGGCCGGTTTCGCGCTGTACATGGTGGGGCGCTGGCTGATCAGCTTTGCCGTCAGCCTGCTGGGCAAGGTGCTCACCGCGCGCAATTTCGATCCCACCTTGCAGCGGTACATCGCCAACATCCTGGCGGTGGTGCTCAACATCGTGCTGGTGGTGGCGATCCTGGGCTTCTTCGGGATCGAGACGACCAGCTTTGCCGCGCTGCTGGCTGGCGTTGGCCTGGCGGTGGGGGCCGCCTGGTCCGGCCTGCTGTCCAACTTTGCTGCCGGCGCCTTCCTGATCATCTTCCGCCCTTACAAGGTGGGGGATTTCGTGGAGGGCGGCAGCGTTGTCGGCACGGTGACGGAGGTTGGCCTGTTCAACACCATCATCACCAGCCCGGACAATGTGCAGACCATCGTGGGCAATTCGAAGATGTCGGGCGATGTCATCAAGAATTATTCGACCTTTGCGTATCGCCGGGTCGATCGCACCGCGCAGCTGGCCTTCGGCGTCGATCCGCTTGATGCCATTGCGCGCCTGAAACCGGCGCTGGCCGCGATTCCCAACGTGGTGGCCGAACCGGCGCCGGACGTGGAGATCCTGGATTTCAACGAGCGCGGCACGGTGCTGGCGGTGCGGCCCTATTGCCATACCGACCATTATTGGCAGGTCTATTTCGACACCAACAAGCTGATCGCGGCCACCTTCGGCGCGGCCGGCTATGCCGCCCCGCACACCATCGAATACGAGAAGCAGATCAAGTAGCGCACCGCCTTGGCGGATGCGGACAAGGCGGCTAGACCTGCCGCCATGTCCCGTTCCGGAGGTTCCTGCCCATGCGTTCGATCCTGCTGGCGGCTGCGCTGATGAGCGCCGCCCCCGTGCTTGCTGCGCCCATCACCTATCCCGCCACCGCCACCGGCACCGAGGTGGAGGCCCGGCACGGCATCAGCGTGCCCGATCCCTGGCGCTGGCTGGAAGAAGATGTGCGCACCGATGCCAGGGTGGCGGACTGGGTGACGGCGCAGAACAAGGTGACCGACGCCTATCTGGCGACGCTGCCGAAACGCGATGCCATCCGCCAGCGCCTGACCGAGCTGTTCAACTATGAACGCTTCGGCGTGCCGCGCGTGAAGGGCGGCACCAGCTTCTTCACCCGCAATTCCGGCCTGCAGAACCAGTCCGTGCTGTATGTGCAGCAGGCGGGCGGCGAGGCGCGCGTGCTGATCGATCCCAACCCGTGGGCCAGGGATGGCGCCACCGCGCTGGCCGAATGGGAGCCATCCCCCGATGGCCGGTTGCTGGCCTATGCCGTGCAGGACGGCGGCACCGATTGGCGCACCATCAAGGTGCGGGACGTCACCACCGGGCAGGACCTGCCCGATGTGATCGACTGGTCGAAGTTCGGCCGCGTGGCGTGGAAGAAGGATGGCTCGGGCTTTTACTATTCGCGCTTTCCGGAAACCACCGGCCCGAAATATCTCGCCATCAGCCTCAACCAGAAGGTGTTCTTCCACAAGCTGGGGACGCCGCAAGCGGCCGATCAGCTGATCTTCGAAACGCCAGAACACCCCAAGCGCGGGCATTTCGCGCAGGTGACCGATGATGGCCGCTGGCTGATCATCATCACCTCTGAAGGCACCGACGATCGCTATGAAGTGCGCATTGCCGACATCGCGAAGGGCGAGGCGCCGCGCGCACTGGTGACCGGGCTGGAGCATGACTGGTCCCTGGCCGGATCAGCGGGCGACACGCTTTATTTCCGCACCAGCAAGGCCGCGCCGAAGGGCCGCATCGTCGCCATGAACGCGCTCACCGCCGCCATCACCGAAGTGGTGGCCGAAGGGCCGGCCACGCTCACCGGTGCCAGCCTGGTGGGCACTCGCCTGGTGGCCGAAACACTGGAGGACGCCAAATCGGTCGTCCGCCTGTATGAGCGCGACGGCAAGCCGGTGGGCATCGTGCCGCTGCCCGGCATCGGCACCGCCGGGGGCTTTGAATCGTCCGATGATGGCGTCACGCATTTTGCCTTCGCCAGCTTCGCGACGCCCGGTTCGATCTGGCGCTATGACGCCAACAGCAACACGGCGACCGTGGTGCGTGCGGCCAAGGTGGCCTTCAAGCCGGAGGGTTATGCCGTCAGCCAGATCTTCTACACCTCGAAGGATGGCACGCGGGTGCCGATGTTCGTGGCGCACCGCAAGGATCTGGACCTCACCAAGTCGCACCCGGCGCTGCTCTATGCCTATGGTGGTTTCAACATCAGCCAGACGCCGCAGTTCAGCGTCTCGCGGCTGGTGTGGATGGAGATGGGCGGCGTGTTTGCCCTCGCCAACATCCGGGGCGGCGGTGAATATGGCAAGGCCTGGCACGATGGCGGCCGCCTGCTGAAGAAGCAGAACGTGTTCGATGATTTCATCGCCGCCGGCGAGGCGCTGGTGAAGCAGGGGCTCACCACGCCGCAGCAACTGGCCATCCAGGGCGGTTCCAACGGCGGGCTTCTGGTGGGCGCGGTCACCAACCAGCGGCCCGATCTGTTCGCTGCCGCCCTGCCGGCCGTGGGCGTGATGGACATGCTGCGCTATGCCAACTGGACCGCCGGGCGTTACTGGGTGGATGATTATGGCGATGTGACCAAGCCGGAGTATTTCCGCTACAACCTTGGTTACAGCCCCTATCACAACATCAAGGGCGGCACGGCCTATCCGGCGGTTCTGGTGACAACGGCCGACACTGATGACCGCGTCGTGCCCGGCCACAGCTTCAAGTATACGGCGGCGCTGCAGGCGGCCAAGGCGGGAGACAAGCCGCACCTCATTCGCATCGAGACGCGTGCCGGCCATGGCAGCGGCAAGCCCACCGACAAGATCATCGCCGAAGCCGCCGATCTGTGGGCCTTCGCCGGATACTGGACGGGCCTTACGAAGTAGGGGCTTTTGGCCCGCTGGGGCGGGTGAGGATGAACAGGCAGGTGGCCGGCAGGATCACCGCCTGGATGATGATCACCCGCTCCGACGCGCCGACCAGGAACGAAATGCCGAACACCGCCGCCATCGACAGCACCGCCAGCAGCTTGGCGCGCGGGGCAATGGCGCGGTGCTTCTCCCAATTGAGGATCAGCGGCCCGAAGGTGCGGTTGGCCAGCAGCCAATCATGCAGGCGCGGGGAAGAGCGCGCAAAGCAATAGGCGGCCAGCAGCACGAACGGCGTGGTGGGCAGCAAGGGCAGCACGACGCCGGCGATGCCGAACGCCAGCGACGTGAGGCCAAGCAGGAGCCAGAGCGTGCGGAACATGCGCGCACCCTAGCAGGCCGGTGTCAGGCCGCCACATCATCTCCCGCCCCGTGCGACAGAGTCGCAGCCCGGCGCGCCGGCGGCAGCACCAGCGTGCGTTTTTCCAACGGAGGCAGATCCGGCAGCAGCACCGGCAATGGCGCACGCGGGGATGCTGGCGGTTGCGCCAGCGGCCGGGCCTGCACCTGGAGATCGGCGGTCAGGATGCGCTGTAGCACGGCCAGCGTTGCCGCCCACAACCCGATTTCCAACCGCTTGCTGTTCATGCCGCCGGTGAACAGCTGCACGATCAGCCGATCGCGCGCCGGGCTGGCGGCGGGGGAGAAGGCGATCCCGATACGCCCGCCAACGCAGCGCACCACCGTGCCATCAAGGCTGCCCACGCCGCGCAGGCGCACGCGCACCGGTTCCCCCTCCGTCACGCCATCGCCGGCCAGCGCGATGCCCGATACCGACACGTCAAGGCCGCGGGTGATCACCGCCTCGCGCTGGCCGCGCCGCCACACCGCCACCGCCTCGTCCAGCGCGAAGCGTTCCTCGCCGCGCAGCGCCGGCCGGCCGAAGCACAGCATGGCGGCGAGGAACAGCACGACAATGTTGATCGCGCACCAGAAGGCCACCATCGGCACCAGCGCGCCCTGCGCCACGATGCGCGTATCGGGCAAGGCGTTGACCAGCAGCCCCGCCAGCGTCGCCAACATCAGGCCGGCGCAAGCCAGAAAGATGCCCGTTTGCATCCCGCCACCGGCCGCATCCGAGCCCTTGGGGGTAACCCTGAACCCGTGGCCATGAGGTTTCACCAGGGTTTTCAGGATCACCGGCAGCAGCCGGAAGCTCTGGAAGGTGCCCAACACCTGCGCGGCGACCGGATAATAGCGCCCGCCCCCAAGCAGCACGATGCCGCCCACCTGCGCCACCACCATCGGCACCAGGAAGAAGATGGCACTTTGCGGCGTCACGCCCACCAGTGGCGGCACATCCAGGTACAGGAACACCAGCGGCGCCACCAGCGCGGTGATCAGCATCAGGGCCTGTGAAAGCCAGGCCGTGGGCAGGAAGAACAGGCGGTGCCGCACCCGGTGCCCCGGCCCCAGCGGCCCCGATTTCAGGAACAATATCTGGATCGCTCCCTGGGCCCAGCGCGAGCGCTGGACGAAGAAGGCATCCAGGCTTTCCGGTGCAAGGCCAAAGGCCAGCGGCTCGTTGAGGTACCGGGTAACAAAGCCCTTCTGCAGCAGGGCCAGAGACAGCAGCATGTCCTCGGTGATCGATCCTGCCGGCAACCCGCCGCCAATGGCATCGAGCGCGGCTCTGCGCGTGATGCTGTTGGAACCGCAACAGAAGGCGGCATCCCAGCCATCGCGGCCGGGCATGATCGCCTCGAAGAAGAAGCGCTGGTCATCCGGCAGGGCATCGCGCAGCGCCAGATTCTGCTGCAACGGATCATGGTTGTAGAAACTGTGCGGCACCTGCACGATGCCGATGGCCGGATCGTCGAAAAGGCCCATGCTGCGTTTCAGGAAGCTGCGCTGCGGCACGAAATCGGCATCGAACACCGCCACGAACGGCGCGCCTGTCACCTTCAGGGCGTGGTTGATGTTCCCGGCCTTGGCGTGTTCATTGTCGGGCCGGGTGATATAGCCGGCCCCCTTGGTCATGCAGTAGTCGCGCAGCCAGGCCCGGCGGCCATCATCGGCCACCCAGACATTCAGATTTGGCCAATCCAGCGCCAGCGCACCCAATATGGTCTTTTCCAGCACCTCGGGCGGCTCGTTGTAGGTGGCGATGATCAGGTCCACGGCCGGCCACTGGGCCCGAGGTCGGGCAGCGAGCGCGGCCTCGCCGGCATCGGCCTCGCCGCTGCGATCGGTGCGCTTCAGCAGTGCGGCATAAAGGATGGCGGCATCCAACAGGCCGAACAGTTCGACGCCAAGGCAAAGCAGCGCGAAGCCCAGCGCCGGCCACGAAGCGCCCCACGGCAACGTGACGGTGAGGCGCCAGTGCAGATAGGCAGCGGCGACAAGGGTAACGCCGGCCACCACGCCGATCCGCGTGGCCGGGCGCTGCATGCCGAACAGCGGCGCGGCCAGCAAGGCGGCAATGGTCAGCAGCAGCGGCGCCGCCACCAGAAGCGCCGGCGCGGTATCGAGGGCAGGGAGCATCACCAGCGCAGAGCTACCACCGGGGGAACCGCACTTCGGCCAGCCGGCCGACATCGCAGCGCCGATCAAGCGAGGCCGGTGGCGGCAGCGCCACCAGCACGGTGAGCGCGCGGGCATCCTTTTCCGGATTGGCGGCCACCATGGCGCCATCGCGCCGCGCCGCCGCACCCACGGCAGACGCCACGCGGCCCGCCACCCAATCGTCGCTGCCGATCAGCCGCACCTTCACCTGGCTGCCAGGCAGCACGGCTTCCATCCGGCGTTCCGGCAGTGCCACTTCCACATAGCGGCGGCGGCAATCGGCCAGTTCGATCAGGCTGGCGCCCGGCGCCACCGTTGTGCCCCTGGGCGCCGGTTGTGACCAGATCACAGTGCCGGCCGGCAGCACAGCATCGAAGGCCGAAGCGCGGGCCAGCCGGGCTTCTTCTGCCGCGATTTGCACCGCCAGCTGTGCCAGCCGCGCATCTGCATCGGCGGCGACGATCTCCAGCTCCTGCCGGCGCAGCAGCAACCGGTCGCGCTGCTGGTCACCATAAGGCGCGTCCATCGCGGCGCCGGCCAGATACAGGCCGTGGCCAGCGGCCTGTGTTTCAATGGCCAGCGCGTCGGCCTCGCTGGCCATGGCGGCGCAGCGTCGGGCGCTGGCGGCGGCCACGGCGCGCAGCCGGTCGCGTTGGGTGAAGGTGGCAAATCGCTGGACGGCCAGCGCCTCGATGCGGTCGCGCTGCAGCACGGCTTCGGCGGCTTCGGCCTGGCAGGCGGCCAGTGCTTCGCGGGCGGCGTGGGTGGAGGCGGCGAGCCGCGCGGCGGCGGCCTTGCCAAAGCGCGCGCTGCGCCCGGCAAGCCGCGTGCCGGCGCTCTCCAGCTCGGCGATCTGGCGGCGGGCCAGATCGCGGGCCGACATCAGGGCGGCTTGCTGGCCTTTCAGGGCTGCCAGCGGCCCCGAATCCACCGTGCGCGCCATCACCAGCCGGGCGGTGCGGGTGGCGGCGATGGCGGTGCCGGGCGGCGGCAGATCGGTGGCGACGATGCCAGCAATCGGCGAGGCCATGCGGATCAGCGGCGCGTTCACATGCGCCTCCCCGCCCACCTCGCTGGTGACATAGGGGGCGAAGGCCCACAGGCCCAGCGCCGCCATGGTGGCCGCCACCGCCACGCGCAGGCGGTTGGAACGGATGATGGTTTCAAGGCGGCTGGCCATATGCGTCTCCTGCAAGGGCAGGAACGGCGGCAGCCGGCTGGGATTTATCCAGTCAGGCTGGCGGCGATGGTTGCGGCCAGCGCGGCGTCGCCGGCGGCAATCACGCGCCCGTCGCTGGCCATGGTGAGCGGTTGGCCCTGCCAGTCGGTGATCACGCCGCCAGCGCCGGTGATGATCGGCACCAGCGCCGCCCAGTCATGCAGCTTCAGCCCGGATTCGACGACGGCATCCAGATGCCCGGCCGCCACCAGTCCATAATTGTGGCAATCGCCGCCATACAGAACATCGCCCACGCCGGCGCGCAGCTGTTCGAAGGCGCCGAAATCGCCTTGTGGAAAGGCCTGCGGGCTGGTGGTGCCGATGCGGGCCTCGCCCAATGTCGAGCAGGCGCGGACGTGGCACCGCTGCCCGTTGAACAGGGTGGGCTGGCCTGGCCCGGCCAGCCAGCGATCACCGATGATGCATTGATCGATGATGCCCAGCACCGGCTTGCCATCTTCCAGCAGGGCAATCAGCGTGCCGAACAAGGGCCGCCCCGATACGAAGGCGCGGGTGCCGTCGATGGGATCAAGCACCCACACGCGCGCGGCATCGGGGCGGTCATCGCCATATTCCTCGCCGATCACGCCATCATCGGGACGATATTCGTCCAGCAGGCGGCGGATGGCGGCTTCCGCCTCGCGATCGGCGGCGGTGACCGGCGAGAAATCCTCCTTGGTCTCCACCAGGAAGGGCCGGCGGAACCAGGGGCGGATGGCGGCTCCGGCGGCCTCTGCCAGCCGCTGCGCCAGCGCCAGATCGTCAGCCATGTTCGGTGTCTTTCGGTGTGATGGGGGAAAGGCCCAGCGCCTTCAGGATCGCATCACGGTCTCCATCCAGCGCCGGGGCGGGCGGCCGCACAGCGGGATCGGGATGGCCCGAAAGCTTGATCGGATTGCCGGCGGCGATCACCGGCGTGCCATCGGGCAGATGGGTGTGGATGATCATGTTGCGCGCCTGCACCTGCGGGTGGGCGACCATGGCGGCAATATCGTTGATCGGCCCGCTGGGCACGCCGGCGGCATCGAGGATGGTGAGCCACTCGGCGGCGCTTTTCGTTTGCAGGCGTGCTTCCATCGCCTCGGTCAGCGCGTCCACATTCTGGCTGCGGGCTTCGTTGGTGGCAAAGCGCGGGTCGCTGGCATCCAGCCCGATGGCGTTGGCCAGATCGGTGAACAGATCATCGTTGCCGGCAGCGATGGTGATGGCCTTGTCGGCACAGCGGAAGCTGGCGAACGGCGCGATGGAGGGGTGGCGGCTGCCCAGTGGCCCCGGCGATTCGCCGGTGGCGGCAAAACGGGTGATGGCGTTTTCGAGGATCGCCACCTGGCCATCGAGCATGGCGACATCGACGAACTGGCCCCCACCATTTCTTGGGCCGGTGACGCTGCGATCATGAAGCGCCGACAAGATGCCGATCACCGTGAACAGGCCGGCGGTGATGTCCCCGATGCTGGTGCCCACCCGCACCGGCGGGCCATCGGGCGTGCCGGTGATCGACATGATGCCGCCCATGCCCTGCACCACCATGTCATAGGCGGCCTTGCGGCTGAGCGGGCCAGAGTGGCCGAAGCCGCTGGCAGCAGCGTGCACCAGATGCGGGAAGCGCTTGGCCAGCACGTCCTGCCCATAGCCCAGCCGGGCCAGCACGCCGGGGCGATAATTGTCCACCAGCACGTCGGCGCGTTCCAGCAGCGCGTCGAAGATGCGGCGATCCTCTGCGAGCTTGAGGTTGAGCGCGATGGAGCGCTTGCCGCGGTTGATGCTGGCGAAATAGGCGCTGTGGCCGTTGATGAACGGGCCGAAGCGCCGCGAATCATCGCCGCCGTCGGGGTGCTCCACCTTGATCACCTGCGCGCCGAGATCGGCCAGCACCATGGTGGCATAGGGGCCGGCGAGCACGCGCGACAGATCAACGACAAGCAGGTTGGAGAGCGGGCCCGACATGGCAATTGGCTTTACCCTTGTTTTTTCCCCTCGTCACCGGCCTGCCGATACGGCTAGACCGAAGGCAACACCAAGGGGCCATGATCAAGGGGGATGACGATGAAGACGATGATGCTTGCCGCCCTGCTGCTGGGCACCGCTGCCGGTTCGATTGCTGCAACCGCCGCGACCCCGCCGATCACCCGCGAAGCCGCGTTCGACAGCCAGATCAGCAGCGCCGAACAGATGGCCTGGTTGAAGGAGATGGCATCCGGCCCCAATCACATGAGCGGTCCGCACAACCAGGCCAACGCCGCGATGATCGAAAGACTGTTCCGCCAGTGGGGCTGGCAGGTGAAGCGCGCCGATTATCAGGTGCTCTATCCCACGCCCATCTCCACCGCGCTGGAACTGGTGGGGCCGGTGAAGAAGGCCCTGGGCGGGCAGGAGCCGGGCATCCCGGAAGACGCCACGTCCAACACTCTGGCCGGCGCGCTGCCGCCCTATGTCGCCTATCAGGGTGATGGCGATGTGACCGCGCCGGTCGTCTATGTGAACTATGGCCTGCCCGCCGATTACGAGGCGCTGGCGCGGCGTGGCATCAGCGTGAAGGGCAAGATCGTCATCGCCCGTTATGGCGCCGGCTGGCGCGGGCTGAAGCCCAAGCTGGCGCAGGAACAGGGCGCCATCGGCTGCCTGATCTATTCCGATCCGCAGCAGGATGGTTATGGCAGCGCCGATACCTATCCGAACGGCGGCGGCCGGCCCCCGGCGGGCGTCCAACGCGGCAGCGTGCTGGACATGATCAGCTATCCCGGTGATCCGCTGACGCCCGGCATCGGCGCGACCAGGGATGCCAAGCGCCTGACCCGCGAGACGGCGCCCACCGTGCTGCAGATCCCCACGCTGCCGATTTCCTATGCCGATGCGACCGAGATCCTGTCCCGCCTGAAGGGTGTGGCGGTGCCGGCCGCCTGGCGGGGCGCGCTGCCCTTCCATTATCGCTTTGGCGGCACCGATGACGTTCAGGTGCGTCTGAAGGTGCAGTCCGAATGGTCGCTGAAGACGATTTCCAACGTGATCGCCACGCTGCCCGGTTCTTCGAAGAAGGACGAATGGGTGGTGCGCGGCAACCATTATGATGGCTGGGTGTTCGGCGCGTCCGATCCGCTGTCGGGCGAAGTGGCCCTGCTGTCGGAAGCCAAGGCGCTGGGCACGCTCTACAAGGCCGGCTGGCGGCCCAAGCGCAGCATCGTCTATGCCAGCTGGGACGGCGAGGAGCCGGGCCTCCTGGGCTCGACCGAGTGGGTGGAGGAAAATCTTGCCGAACTGCGCCGCAAGGCGGTGCTCTACATCAACAGCGATTCCAACGGGCGTGGCTTCCTGGGCGTCGACGGCAGCCAGCAATATCAGAAGCTGGTGAGCGAGGTGGCTGCCGGCGTGAAGGATCCGGCCACCGGCGCCAGCGTGGTGGATCGCTGGCGTGCCGGGGTGCGCGCGAAGGCGTTCGAGGGGCTGCGCGGCGATCCGGCGGCGCTGGCGGCGGCCGAACTGGGCGGTGATCTGCCGCTGGGCCCGCTGGGTTCCGGCAGCGATTATACCGCCTTCATCCACCATGCCGGGGTGCCATCGTTGAACATCGGCTTTGGCGGCGAGGGCGAGAGCGCCGGTTCCTATCACTCCATCTACGACAGCTATGATCATTTCGTGCGCTGGGACGATCCGGGCCTGGCCTATGGTGCGGCGCTGTCGAAGGTGGCAGCTATCTCACCGAGATCAAGACGCTGATCGAAACCCGCCGCAAGGAAGACGCGACGCGCGCCGGGCTGACGGCGGACATCTATCGCCTTGGCGCCGATCCGCGCGATCCGCTGGCTCCGCCGGTGACCAGAACCCCAACCCCGGCGCTGGACCTGGCCGCGCTGGATGCCGCCATCACCCGGCTGGATGCCGCCGCCAAGGCGTTCGACACGGCGATGGCCGAAAAGGGCGCCACCCTGACAGCGGCCCAGCAGGCGGCGCTGAACGCGCAGTTGAAGGGCATCGATCAGGCGCTGCTCAGCCCCACCGGCCTGCCGTCACGCCCGTGGTTCCGCAACATCCTTTATGCGCCCGGTTTCTTCACCGGATATGGCGCGAAAACCCTGCCGGGCGTGCGCGAGGCGGTGGAGGAGCGCCGCTTTGACGATGCCACCCGTGAAGCCGGCATCGCGGCCGCCGCATTCAATGCCTATGCCGCGCGGCTGGA
>JALOSK010000034.1 GCA_025458465.1 Sandarakinorhabdus sp.
CCAGCCGGAACTGGCCGCCGATATCGTCGATCAGGGCATCGTGCTCACCGGCGGCGGCGCCCTGCTGCGCGATCTGGATGTCGTGCTGCGCGAAGCCACCGGCCTGCCGGTGAGCATCGCCGAAGAACCGCTGAACTGCGTTGCCATCGGCACCGGCCGTGCGCTGGAGGATCCGATGTATCGCGGGGTGTTGATCACCGCCTGAGCCGCCCGCCGGCTCCAGCTTCGGGGACCTGCCTTTCGTGGACTGGACACCCGCTCCTCGCCGCCCCACCGCCATCCGGCGGCAGCAGAATCTTGCCCTGCTGTCGGCCGTGGTGTCTGGCGGCGTGGTTGCCGGTGGCCTGATCCTGCTGCTGCTGGCGCGGGTCAATCCGGATACCGCCGCCGGCCTGCGGCGGACCACGGCCGATCTGGTCGCCCCGACATGGGCGGTGCTGCGCGCGCCCGTGGATGGGCTGGCGGCGCTGGCCGAGGGCATCGGCGATTATTTCGGCGCCATCGACCGGGCGCGCCACCTGGAAACCGAACTGGACACGGCCAACGCCCGGCTGCGCGCGGCACGCGCCGGCATGGAGGAATTGCGACGCCTGAAGGCGCTGATGCGCGTGCGCTCGCCGCAGCGCGAGGTGGTCGCCACGGCCCGCATCGCCGCCGCCACCACCGGTACCGTGGTGCGCACCGCCATGCTGGCCGTGGGCACCAGCGATGGCGTGGGCGAAGCCATGCCGGTGATCGGTGCCGAAGGCCTGATTGGCCGCACCACCGAAGTGGGCCGCAACGCCGCGCGCGTGCTGCTGATCACCGATCCGCTGAGCCGGGTGCCGGTGATCGTCGAACGCACCGGCCAGGTCGGGCTGGCCGCCGGCCGCAACCAGCCCACATTGCAACTCATTGATCTTTCCGGTGCCACTGTCCCACTCGTGACCGGAGACCGGGTGGTGACATCGGGTGACGGCGGCGTCTATCCGCCGGGCGTGCCGGTGGCGACCGTGGTGGATGCGCGCGCCGCCGCGCCGGTGCTGCGCCCGGCAGCGCGCCTGCTGGGCGCCGGTTTCGTGACGGTGGAAACCGCCTGGCTGCCGGTGCCCGCCACCGAGCCGCAAGGCCCGGTGTTCGATGCGCCGGTGCCGGTCGAAGCCCGCCGCCGCGGCGCGCCGACGCCGCGCCTGCGCGACGCGGACGCCCCGCCCATCTCGAACGGGACTGGCGGATGATCGCGCCGCCGCCACCACCAGCCCTGTTGATGACTCCGCAGGAACGGCGGCGCTGGCTGCTGTCCACCTGGCGCTATGCCGTGCCGATGCTGGTCAGCCTGCTGTTGCTGCTGCTGATGGTGATGCCGGTGCCGCTGTCGGTGCCGGCGATGCCGCAACTGGGTTTGATGGCGGTGCTGGCCTGGGCGCTGCTGCAACCCAGCCTGATGCCGCCCTGGCTGGCCTTTTGCATCGGCGGCTTTGCCGATCTGCTGTTCGGCCTGCCGCTGGGCGTGAACGCCACTGCCTTTGCGCTGATCACCGGGCTGATGCGGCTGATGGCGCCGCTGTTCGGCCGCAGCGGGCTGATGGTGGATTGGCTGATGCTGTGCCTGTTGCTGCTGCTGTTCGCCGGCCTGGTGGGGCCGCTGATGGCGCTGGCCGGGCGGCCGGTGCCGCTGCTGCCGCTGCTGCTGCAATGGCTCACCAGCATCCTGTCGTGGCCGCTGGTGGCACGTTTCTGCGCCGCCATCCAGCGCCGGCTGGCCGCCAGCGCGCCCAGCTGGCGGGCCGGGTGATCCGGGCAGGCATCTGATGGATGATCCGGTTCGCCGCATCGGCTTTTCCCGCCGCGCCCTGCTGCTGGGCAGCGGCATGGCGGCCACTGGCCTGCTGCTGGCCGGACGCATGGCGTGGCTGGCGGTGTTCGAAGGCGAGACCTATCGCCTGAAGGCCGAAGGCAATCGCATCCAGAACCGGCTGATTCCGCCGCGGCGCGGCTGGATCGTCGATCGCCACGGCAAGCCGATTGCCCTCAACCGGCCTGATTACCGGCTGGAGCTCCACCCCAGTGACATCGAGGATCTGGACGCCACGCTGATCGCCATTCGCCGGGTGCTCGATATCAGCCTCGATGAAGAAGTGCGCATCCGCGACGATGTCAGCAGCCAGCCATCCTTCATGCCGGTGGTGGTGCGGCAGGATCTTTCGTGGGGCGAGTTTTCGGCCTGCAACGTGCGGCTGGCCACGGTGCCCGGCGTGGCGGCCGTGCGCAGCTTTTCGCGCCAATATCCCGAAGCCGATTATTGCGCGCATCTGGTCGGCTATGTCGGCGCGCCCACACCCGAACAATATCGGGCGCAAAAGGATCCGCTGCTTGTCTATCCCGGCTTTCGCGTCGGCAAGGATGGCATCGAACGCTATGCCGATCGGCAGTTGCGCGGGCATGCCGGCGCTGCCCGGGTGGAGGTGACCGCCCGCGGCGAACTGGTGCGCGAACTGGACACCCGCCCCGACGAACCTGGTGACACGCTGAAGCTCACCATCGACCGCGAACTGCAGAATTATGCCGCGCGCCGGCTGGGCGACAATTCGGGATCGGTGATCGTCATCGATTGCGTCACTGGCGATGTGCTGGCGATGGTTTCGATGCCGGCCTATGATCCCAACATCTTTTCCCGCCGCGTGCCGTCCAGCCTGTGGCGGGCGCTGCAGGCCGATGACCACACGCCGCTTTTGAACAAGAGCGCGATGGGCCTCTATCCGCCCGGTTCCACCTTCAAGATGGTCACCACCCTGGCCGCGCTGAACGCCGGCATCGATCCCGATGAAGCGGTATCGTGCAGCGGCGCCTATCGTCTGGGCAACAACACCTGGCACTGCCATGCCCGGCGCGGCCATGGCGGGGTGAACATGCGCCGCGCCCTGCCGCTCAGTTGCGATACCTATTTCTATGCCATGGGGCGGCGCGTCGGCATCGATGCCATTGCCGCCATGGCGCGGCAGCTGGGCCTGGGCCAGGAATATCCGCTGCCCCTGCCCGGCCAGGCCGATGGCATCGTGCCCGACAAGGCGTGGAAGCAGAAGCGTTACGGGAAGGACTGGCGCGAAGGCGAGACACTCAACGCCTCCATCGGCCAGGGCTATGTGCTCACCAACCCGTTGCAGCTGGCGGTGATGACGGCGCGGCTGGCCAGCGGCCGGGCGGTGATGCCGCGCCTGTTCCACGCTGGCCCGGCGCCGCAGTTTGCCTCCCTTGGCATCCCAGAAGCGCATCTGGCCGTGGTGCGCGAGGGCATGGTGGGGGTGGTGAACGCAGGATACGGCACGGCGCGCGCCGCGCGCAGCCCCATCCCCGACGTGACGATCGCCGGCAAGACGGGCACTGCGCAGGTGCGCCGCATCAGCGCGCTGGAACGCCGCCGCGGCGTGATCCGCAACGAAGCGCTGCCGTGGAAATATCGCGATCACGCCCTGTTCGTTGCCTTTGCGCCGGCCGAAAGCCCGCGCTATGCCGTGTCGGTGATCCTGGAACATGGCATCGCCGGCGGCCGTTACGCCGCCCCCATCGCGCGCGACGTGCTCAGCTTCCTGTTCGAACCGGAACGCGCGCTGGCGGTGCTGCCGGCGATCGAGGCCGATGCCGCCACGCGCCGCGCCGAACGCCAGGTTGCCGATGCCGCCGCCAGCATCGCCACCGAAACCCGGCAGATGATGCCCAGCTGGCTGCGCATCGAGGTGCCGCCCCCCAGTTTCGAAATCGCCGATCCCGATGCGCCGCAGCCGCCGCGGGAACCGGAATAGCCGCCGATGGACCTGCTCAACGGCCCCTGGGTATCACAGCTGACCCGCCTGCCCTGGGGGCTGGTCAGCATCGTGTGCGCCATCGCCGGCTTCGGCATGGTGGTGCTCTATTCCGCCGCTGGCGGCTCGCTGGATCCATGGGCGCTCAAACAGGGCATCCGCTTTGCCGTGCTGCTGGGTGCCGCGCTGGCGCTGGCGCTGGTGCCGCCCGAACGCTGGCTGGCCCTGGCCTGGCCCATCTATGGCGTGTTGCTGCTGGCGCTGCTCGGCGTGGAACTGGTGGGCGCCGTGAAGGGTGGCAGCCAGCGCTGGCTGGATCTGGGCATCATCCAGTTCCAGCCTTCGGAAATGATGAAGCTGGGCATCGTGCTGATCCTTGCCCGTTATTATCACTATGTGCCCAAGGGCT
This sequence comes from Sandarakinorhabdus sp., assembly GCA_025458465.1. Classification (GTDB taxonomy): domain Bacteria; phylum Pseudomonadota; class Alphaproteobacteria; order Sphingomonadales; family Sphingomonadaceae; genus Sandarakinorhabdus. The sequence continues at coordinate 4,189 of JALOSK010000034.1, forward strand.
ATGAAACCCGGCCCGAAGTGTTGCTGCCGGCCCTTGGCCTGATTGCCCTGCCGGTTGGGCTGGTGATGCTGCAACCCGATCTGGGCACTGCCCTTTCGATCCTGTTCGGCGGGGCGGTGGTGCTGTTCCTGGCCGGCGTGCGGCTGTGGCTGTTCGGCGCGGCCGCAGCCGGGGTGGCCGCGCTGCTGCCGGTGGCCTGGAACTTCCTGCACGATTACCAGAAACGCCGCGTGCTGATCTTCCTCGATCCCGAAAGCGACCCGCGCGGCGCCGGATATCACATCACCCAAAGCAAGATCGCCATCGGCTCCGGCGGGTTGACCGGCAAGGGCTTCCTGAACGGCACCCAGAGCCACCTTGATTATCTGCCCGAACTGCACACCGATTTCGTGTTCGCCACCATGGCGGAAGAATGGGGCCTGATGGGCGGCATGCTGGTGATTGCCCTGTATGGCATGGTGCTGGCGTGGGGCATCCGCACGGCCGTGAAGGCCCGCAGCCAGTTCCAGCGCCTGCTTGCACTCGGCCTCACCGCCACGCTGTTCTTCTATCTGGCCATCAACATGATGATGGTGATGGGCCTCGCCCCGGTGGTGGGCATCCCCCTGCCGCTGATCAGCTGGGGCGGCTCGGCAATGCTCACCGTCATGGTGCTGCTGGGCCTGGTGATGGGCATTGCACGGGCCAACCGGGGGCCAAAATGGTGATTGTCAATTAATATATTGTTTACGTCTCGTTTATCTCCTATAAATTGCAATGCGCGCCGTTTGGGGGCGCGAGTCTGCAATCGGGGGATCCTGTAATGAAACGCGTTCTGCTTGCATCTGCGCTTGCGGCCATGACGCTCGCTGCGCCTGCCGCTGCCGTCACTGGCACGCTCACCATCAATCCAATCACCGCCGCATGGTCTGACGTGACCGGTACAACACCAACGTTCAGCGGCACCAACACCAGCCCGACGATCCGCTGGGGGACCAGCACCGGCTCGGGGCGGAGCGGTTACAATTTCAGCTCTGCCGCCGTGCCACTGGATGTGAATTATGTGGTCGACGGCGCGGGCGAGACATTTGATCTGGGCACCTTCACCCACTTCAACAACCCGATCACGGGCGGCAGCATCACAGGCGCCCGGCTGACCATCACTTATGGTGTCTCGGTCAATGGTGGGGCGGTGACCAACTACAGTTCGGTCTTCCGCTTGCTCCATGATGAAACGCCAAACGGCAGCGATCCATGCGCATTCGGTGGCGCCAACGATCAGGGCGTCAATGTCAATGGCTGCGCTGATCGGGTGCGCATCGGCCTGCTGGCAGGCGCATCGGAAAGCTTCGAGATCGACGGGATCGAATATTTCCTCGATATCGATGGGTTCTTTGCGAACAACACGCTGGTCAACCAGTTCCTGACCGTCGAACGGAAGGACAATCAGGCAGTGCTGCGCGGCGCCATCGTGGCGGCAAGCGCCCTTGGTCCCGGTGGGGTTCCCGAACCCGGCACCTGGGCCATGATGCTGCTGGGCTTCGGTGCCGTCGGCATCGCCGCCCGCCGCCGCAGTGCGGTTGTCGCCGCCTGATCAGGGCCTCAGGGCTTTTTGTCCCGACCCAACGCTCCCCTGCCCGGCGCAGGGGAGCGTCATTTTTTTGAAGCACACTCTGGACACGCCTGCCCGGCACTGCTAATCGCCCGGCCTCGCCAGAAACGGCAGTGCCTGCAACGGCGCGTGTGGACGCATAGCTCAGTCGGTAGAGCAGCTGACTCTTAATCAGCGGGTCCTAGGTTCGAGCCCTAGTGCGTCCACCATTTTCCCCCATAAAATCAATCGTTTAGGCTTCGCCAATAAGTCGGTGGCGCGACACCAAAAAGTTATAAACAGTTATAAACTGATTTTGGGGAGTTTGGGCTCTAGCGGCCCCTCATTGCCGGCGGTCCTCATCCGCTGCCGCCGTCACGGTCTCCCGTCTCGTCAGGATGACTTTCGTCTGCTCTTCGCTGAACCTGCTGCGCTTAATCGTCCGACTCCAAAGATGGTGACCTGACCCCCTGATTTCATCCAGCGGGGATTAGAGCCGGGCGGTTGTTGTTGCGCATAGGCGCGGGTGAAGCAATGGCCTGTGGAGCGGAGCCCGAAGGGCGCAGCGGAGCAGGCCATTGCTTGTTCAGTTCAGCGGCGAACGCCGCTGGCGTCTCATAGCCAAGGGCCGAGTGTGGCCGGTGCTGGTTGTAGTCCTCGACCCAGGCGGCGATGGCGATGCGGGCATGGTCGAGACCCATTCTCGACGATGCCGCTCATGTCCCGTTCATCGGTACCATCGCAACCGAGAGTTGAGGTTTTGGGGTGGTCGGGATCCGGGTCTAGCGAAGAGGGATGCCAAAGTGATGCCGTGTGCCGCGCTGTTCGGATTGTCATCCGAGGATGAGGAGATCCTACACCTTCTGCTCGATGTCTTAGGGTGGCAAAATAGTACAATTTCAGATGTCTCAGTGAAACAGACGTCTGGATCACAGCTTGTGTTCGTCGGCTACGGCGAAGCCCAAGCAGCCTTAAAAGCGAGCAAATTGGCCTCGTCGGCCAAATTCGTGCTCGTGGGCAGCGCAGTTGACCTCGATGCCATTGATGTCGGGAACCCCGGTCGATTGGAAACGTTGGCCTCGCCCATCGATCTTAAGGCTGCGGAAATACTGATCAACAGTGCAGCGGCAGCGTTTATTAATGGTAACGCGCACTAATTTTTATTCTGTGTTTAGGCTGTAATCTGAATAATAATGATAACATAAATCTGTTATTGTAGTCCGTCGCCGTATTTAAATAAAAACAAAAAAGTGCTAATTTTAAATACAATTGATGAAATAATATAATTGAAAATAATGCGATTAATACAGGATCATTTAGAGTAATCTGCAGTAAGAGACTCCTCCAGTCTCTGTAGGATTCTATCGTGAACGTAGAATGTAGCATACTGGTCGAACTCAATTCGCTTAACCATATTGGCATCGAGGAGTGCCTTTAGCGCTCTCAGGGCGGCGATAGGCGGAGCTCCTGCTGCGGCTTCTGCGTCAGTGATCCTGAAGGGCTGGCCCAGTCGTTGCGCTAGCGCCATGTCCAACAAGATGTCCCAAGCGCCGGGTATCAGTCCTGCCTCAGGAAACCCTCTGCGGCATTCAAACCGCATACGAATGTACAGCTGCAGAACGCTTGTGAAATCGTTTCTTGGACCCGATACAATGCCTTGCTTGTTATCCATTTCGTGAATGCGCTCCGCTCAAAAATGCACACGACGGTAAAATTAATTACTCTGGTCAACAGCCAAAGGCACTGAAACAATTTGATCCCGGATCAAAATTTATTATTCAATTTTACCTCTCGAATTGATTTATCGAGGAACTGGACCATCGTTTGGTGGCCCTGTGCCGTGAGTTTTAAGATGCTCCGCCTGGCATCTGTTTGATCGGTTACCCGACACAAAAGCCCTTTGCTCATTAGCGCTGTGATCCACCGCAAGGCTGTTGTCGTCGGTACCGCCGCTCCTACGCAAGCACTGCTTATGGAAACCTGCTTGCCCCGCTCGCCCTGAATGAAGAGATCTAGCAACAGATCCCACGCCGGCTCGCCAAACAGGCTTTCGTCAAAAAAATTCAGGCGATTGCGCCTCAGGCGATACAATTTCTCTGCGTATTCGAGCAGGTTGGCAGGCGTTGCTGACGCCGGCTTGGTACCTAGTGATGCGGAGCTCTCACGCAGTTGCTCAGCAAGCCGATGAAGGCGTTGAGCAATGTCGTGGATCTCCTCGCTGTTGGCGACCCGGTTCACGAAACTTCTCCTGATCGCGAGATACTATCAGGCAGAAGGCCTAGCTTACGCATGCTGGTTGTAGTGCCGTTGGCAACGACAAAGTGATCGATCAACACTGCATCAGCTAATGAAAGTGATGCGGCAACATTAGCGGAGAACCTGACATCTTGTCTGCTCGGTTGCGCCGATCCCGAAGGGTGGTTGTGTGCCAGCACGACGGCAACTGCACCGATGGACAGAGCAGTTCTTGCGATCTCGCAAGCGGATGGCATGCAGATCGATAAATTGCCGCGGGCAAGTTCACGTTCATGCAGCAAGGAGCCGTTGGCGTGAAAGAATAGTCCGTAAAGGACCTCCACCTTTTCGTGGTTTAACCGGTGTAGCATGAACAGTCTGACCTGCTCGGCGCCGGGGCGGATATCCGGCGCTCTCAGCCCAACCGCCATCATGTGGCCGAATGCTTGTACTACCAGGGCAAGGAAACTTGCGACCCTGTCATCCCCGGTAATCGCGCGAACATGATGGCTGGGCGTGGTCAGCGCTCTCGGCAATGTTGCGGCTTCCATAAGCAATCGCTGTGCAAGTGCCGGCGCTGTCTCTCCCACCGCATAGCGCAGTAGGCTGGTTAGGATATCTAGCGCTTCGTCTGAACCATACGCCGTCGGTGCAAGAAAGTGCCTAAGGCCAGCACTGGCGGAATCAGGAAGCCGCTCATAAAAATTGCGATCATGTATGCGCGCGGCGCAGTTTTCCCCGCCAGTTCCAGAGCGGGGTGCGCCGCCGCAGTGATGAGCTGCAAAGCCGTCACGACCATGGGCCATAATCGGTCTGCCCGAAACGCTACCCACATCAGCCCCACGACCAATGCGAAATCGACGAACATTACTGGCCATCGAATGGTGCCTCTAGGTTGAGGAAACCCATAACCAACCAAGGCAGTTGCCATGGCCGCCACGAGCAGCATCAATGCCACTTGCCGCTCGGGTTGACCGCCATATGCCATTGCATAGAAGCAGCAGGCGATCAGAATGAGTGTGAATACGGCGGGAACCATTTGGTGACCCGACCATTGTACCGTGGCCGGGTCAAGCTGGTCAGATGACTGCGCGCAGCCCCACAGGCTGGTCGGCGAGCTTGGCTTCTGATGGCTGCAAAGCGCCAAATCCCAGTTCCCGGAAACCTGGAGCCGTTTCGCGGACATCGCTCAGCACGGCGTGTACGCCGAGAACCTTTGAACGTGTCTGGCAAATCAGCGCCGTGGCCTCGCCGATGCGATCAAAGGCCTTGGCGCCGACATTCAATTCAATGTCGAATTCCCGCCGCGCTGCGACGAGTTTGCCGGCAAGGCGACCGAGGCTTGCGAGGGCGTCGTCAATGGCAGCCTCGGCTGCCTTGATCTCGTTCTGGATGTCCTTGGCGGCGATCAGTTGTTCATTGAGCATGGGGCCTCACTCGGACGCGTCGACCGCGGCCGATGCGTCACATGCTAGATTGATGTGGTCAGTCGAGTGAGCGCGTCGAGGAGGATAACGACTGAGGCCATCAGGAAAGCGATGGCAATCGTCAGCACCAAGATCGCGCAGAGCCGCTTTCGCCAATCGAGACTACCCGGATCAGGCAGCTCCCAATGTCCAACCGTCGCAGGACCAAGGAAGGCTTCCAATGAGGCCCGCGAGCGCGGTGCCATGCTATCAGCCAGACCTTGAAACGGCGCCGTTTCGGGCGACATCAACTCCGAGACGGGAGATGCCTTTGTAAGGGTGAAGTCGGGAACCCGGTAAAAGTTCATATGAACATTGTTTACATCTTCACCAGCGTGCGCCCTGAACATCCTGACGGCTTCGTTGCGATTTCGAGCGCCCAGCCGTCGTTGGGCGCTGGACAGATAATTGTTCACAGTGCCCATGCTGAGGCCAGTCTCGGCTGCGATCTCTTTGGCGCTCATTGGACGCGCAGCAAGCGCAAGCAGTTCCTGTTCACGTGGCCCAAGCGCGGTAATCGGGTTCATGGTGTCGACGCCTCATTTGCCAACTTTGTAATCAGCGGCAGGCCCATTATCGCAAAATGGGCCTTTCGGCGTAAGTGGGTGACTGCCCTCATGGCGGGCCATCTCAGCGATTCTAAGAGGTGCGCTGCTTGCCAGACGGGCCATACGCCTTGACCTGAACCCGCGCGATTTCATCCAGCCGGCTGTTGCCAGGGAGGTGGTTGTTGCGCACAGGCGCGGTGTAAACAATCGGTCGTGGAATGTGACCTGACCCCCTGATTTCATCCAGCGGGGATTGAGCCGGACGGTTGTTGTTGCGCATGGGCGCTAACGTGCTCCCCTGATTGGTACCGATCAGAAGTAGAGTCCTTTGCTTTTATGGCTGATGGTTGATGTGATGGCAACGGGGTTGGGGGCATGCCCCCAACCCCGTTGGCTGGCGATCTCGGCGGGGGTGCGTCCGCCCAGTTTCGAGTGCGGCCTTACGGTATTGTAGTCGTGCTTCCAGGCGGCCAGGATCGATCTGGCGTGGGCCAGCGATGTAAACAGCGTCTCGTTGAGGGATTCGTCGCGCAGCCGGCCGTTGAAGCTCTCCACGAGCGCGTTCTGCGTCGGCTTGCCGGGTGCAGTGTAATGCCATTCCACCTGCCGTTCCTGTGACTAGCGCAAGATCGATGTTGACGTCAGCTCGGTGCCATTGTCGCTGACCACCGTCAGGGGCTTGCCGCGGACGGCCACCAACCCATCCAGCTCACGTGCGACCAGGGCACCCGACAGCGACGTGTCGGCCACCAGCGCCAGGCATTCCCGCGTGAGCCGAAGGCCAGCGACCGCAGGAAGCTAACTCGTCGACGACGCACAGGATGCGGAAGCGCCGGCCACAGGCGAACGCATCACTCACGAAGTCCAGGCTCCAACGCTGGTTCGACCCTTGTGGCATTGTCATCGGCGCTCTGGTCCCCAGCGCCCGCTTGCGGCCGCCACGGCGGCGCACCTTCAACCCTTCCTCCCGATAGATCCGCAGCAGCTTCTTGTGGTTCGGCACCAGCCCCTCCCGCGCCAGCAGATAGCCCAGACGCCGATAGCCGAACCTGCAACGCTCGCCCGCCAGATCGCGCAGGCGTTGCCGCAAGCCGGCATCATCGGGACGGGTGGGCTCATAATGCACCACCCGCCGCGCAATACCGATCAGACTGCACGCCCGCCGCTCGCTCAGTCTGAACCTGTCCCGGGCTTTGGCGACCGCATTCCGCTTTGCGTCGGGCGTCACCATTTTTTTTGACGAAATGTCTTTCAACACCGCGATGTTTCGCATCGCCTCGGCCAGCAGACGCTTCAGCTCGGCATTCTCATCCTCCAGCGCCCGAAGACGCTTCGCCTCGGACACCTCCAGGCCGCCGTACTTGGCCTTCCAGTTGTAGAATGTAGCCGAACTGGTCCCGTGCCGCCGACAGAGCTCGGCGGTTGCCATGCCCGCCTCCTGCTCCTTCACGATCGCGATGATCTGCTCGTCCGAAAACCTGCTCCGCTTCATGCGTCCGTCTCCTCGAGAAACGGATTTCACCCAAGAATGGAACCAATTCAGGGGTGCACGTCACCAGCCAAGCACCGCTCTCCCGCGTGATACCCTCTGTCATGCGCGTCCGTCAGCCTGGGCTCATCGTCATGCCGATGGAAATTCGGCGCGCGGCTTCCCTGGGCTCATCGTCATGCCGATGGAAATTCGGCGCGCGGCTTCTGTCACATGCTGGGAAAGGGCCAGCAGGCCATCCCGGTCCAGCCGGTCCGAGGCGCCAGTGATCGACAGGGCCGCGAACGGCGCCCCTGACTTGTCGAATATCGCACAACCGATGCTGCTGCTGGACGCGGGCGGCACGCCCACCGACATGGCAAAGCCCTGTTCGCGGATGCTGGCCAGTTCGGCTGCCAGTTCCTCGCGGGGAACAAGATCGGTTTCGGATTTTCGCCGATATCGCGGCGTGGCCAGATAGGCTTCCTGCTGATCCAATGGCAGATGGGCCAGCACCGCCTTGCCGCCGCTTGACCAACTCAGGTCCCAACTGGTGCCGATGGGCAGGAAGACATTGACGCTGTTGAAGCCGTCCAGCCGTTCGATCAGGATGATGGATTCGCCGTCCAGCAGCCCGAGATGCACTGTTTCTCCGGTTGCATGGCGCAAGGCGTCCATGACCGACAGCGCCGACATGCGAAGGCCGCTCTTGCGTTCGATGGCCCGTCCGCCAATGGCGATCGGGCGCGTCGTGAGCGACCACAGGGGGCGCGTTCCGCCTTGCCGTTCAAGCCAACCGAAATGTTCGAGGGCCATCAGCAGGCGATGCACCGTCGCCTTGGGCAGGGCGAGCCGCCTTGCAACCTGGCTGGCACTGATCGGCTGCCATTCGGCAATGCGCTGCACCAGCAGCAGCGCCAAACCGACCGGGCGCATCGGGGCAGGCGCATCGCCTGCAGATGCCATCTCGCGGCCGCCGGTCTCCGATACATCAACCATCTCTGCAGCCTCTCCGCTTGGACGGGCAGAATTGCAAGCCGCCGCAGCAGGTCTGGACAGCGGAAGGAGATGATGAAGGCAGGTTTTTGTTCCGTCAAATGAGACATTGTTGTTCTTGGTGAAACATAATTGTTGCCACATGGATTGCCTGACCTATCATCCGAAACGGATCGCGATTCGGTACACATCCGCACAGAACGGTTGGCCGACGGGCATGCCGGATCGCGTCACGAGGGGAGTTTGGGCCGCAACGGCACGGCAAACGCCTGGAATGGAACTGCTTCAACGCAGGGCGGCATTGATCAATGCCTCCAGCCAGCGCCGTCGTCCTGATCGTCTCGATCCCCTCAAGGGGCCAACGGGGAGGATCATGATGAAACCGCAATCAGCACATTTTCTTGTCGCAACCATGTTGTTGTCGTCGGTCAGCCAGATCGCGGTTGCACAACAGGCAGACACCGCGAACGAAGCCAACGACGGTGTCGAGGAAATTGTCGTGACCGCACAAAAGCGGTCTGAAAACATTCAGGATGTGCCGCTTTCCATCGTTGCGCTGAATGCCGACACGCTCGAGCAGCGGGGCATCAATTCGCTGGCCGGCCTGTTCACCGGCCAGGTTCCGTCATTGCGCATTGCACCGTTCCTGGGCCGGCCCTCGGCGGTGTCCATCGGGATGCGCGGGTTGGTGCCGGTGGATGCCACGCAGGTCACGCGTGACCCCACGGTGGGTATCTATATCGATGGGGTGTACATCGGGCGCGTATCCGGCCTTGCCATGGAGTTTTCCGAGATCGAGCGCCTTGAGGTGCTGCGCGGGCCACAGGGCACGCTTTTCGGGCGAAACACCATCGGCGGCGCGATCAGTGTGGTCACCAAGCGGCCAACCGGCGAGTTCGGCGTGGACGTGCGCGCTGGCGTCGGCAATTTCGACAGCAGGCTGGCAGCGGCCCACATCAATCTTCCCAAGATTGCCGGCATCTCCTTCAAGTTCGATGCGCTGTTCAACGAGCGTGGCGGTCTCTACCTCAACCCCAACCCTGATTTTCTCGATTATCAGGAAATCCGTCGCTATGGCTTCAAGGGCAGCGCGCTCTGGGAACCGGCAGACAATGTCTCCGTCCTCTATTCCTATGACCAGTCCCACGACGATTCCACCAGCGCCTACAGCGACATCATCGCCACAGACCAGCCCGCGGCCAACCGGCCAAGCTTCATCACCCTGAACGAAGGGCGCGTGCGCACGGCACGTGTCGGCGTGCCGGTGCTGCGCAATCCACAGCGGGCGCGCGGGCATTCCGTGGTGGCCGAATGGGATGTGTCCGATGACGTGACCCTCCGTTCGATCACGGCCTGGCGTGATCTCAACTCCGTCCAGTGGGATCAGGATACCGGTGCCGTGACCTCGTGGGGGCCCAATCGCGTCTTTGGCCGCCTCAGCTATGCCCTGGTGCGGCAGAACCAGTTCAGCCAGGAACTTCAGTTGGTTGGCCAGACCGGAGAGTTGAAATACGTGGCAGGCGCCTACTATTTCAACGAGAACGGCGAGGATGAAGCCACGGTGTTCTCGGCCGGCCGCCTGAATGCCACCAACACCGGCGTCAATCTGTTCCCGGCGCCCGTTCCAGACGGCGGCGCCGCCAACATTCCCGATCGTGCTGCGCGGGTGAACGTGAAATCCAAGGCGCTGTTCGGGCAGTTCACCTGGTCACCCGAAGCGGTTGCCGGGCTGCATGTCACCGTTGGCGCTCGCTACACGGATGATACCAAGGACGGGCTGCTGACGGCCGTTCGCGGCGTTGACCCCAATCTCAACTTCACCTTCAGTTCCAGGCGCCTCGATCCGATGGCGGTGGTCGCATATGATTTCACGGACGACATCAACGCCTATGTGAAGCTCAGCCGTGCCTATCGGGCTGGCGGCGCCAATACCCGATCCGCCATTCTGCGGCCATTTGGCGAAGAACAACTGCTGGCCTGGGAAGCCGGCGTGAAGGCCGATCTGTTCGACCGTCACGCCCGCGTCAACATTGCCGCCTACTCCAGCCGGCTGAGCGATCAGCAGGTGGATTTCATCAATCCGGAGTTCGTTTCCAACACCGAGACCGTGAATGCGCCTGAAAAACGGACCATCAAGGGCGTGGAAGCCGATCTGACGATCGTGCCGGTGACGGATCTGCAGTTCGGGATCAACTATGTCTTCACCGACGCGCCAACAACGCCGGTGCGCAACATCTTCACAGGTGTGATCCAGAACATCAGTTCGGCCTTCACGCCGCGCCATGCCGTGACGGTATCGGCCGACTACAAGTTCCCGCGTTTCTCGTTCGGTGAACTGCGGCTGCACCTCGATGCGAACACGGCCGGAGACTATATTCCGAACAACACGGTCACTGAAAACGCCAACCTCGTCTATCTGGTCAACGCGCGGATCACCCTGGGTGACATCGACATTGGCAATGGCAAGCTGGAACTGGCCCTGTGGGCGCAGAACCTGACCAACGTCACCTACAACTACTTCGATTTCCGCATTGCCGGACGGCAGACATCGCGCATCTACAATGATCCGCGCACATTCGGGGTGCAGGCGCGTGTCCGCTTCTGACCGGCAGACCCCGGGACTGCGTTGGTCCCTGGTGATCGCGACAGTTCTGGTCACGGGGTTCGGGCCACCTTCCCCGGCCCTGGCCCGCAACATCCTGATCACGAACGACGATGGGCTGACCAGCAACGTCAAATATCTTCATGACGCGTTGAAGGCGGCGGGGCACGATGTGCTTGTGGCGGTTCCTTGCCAGCAGCAAAGCGGCATGGGCGGCGCGCTGCATGTCATGAAACCGCTTGGCCCGCTGGCGACGGACTGCCTCAACGGCGCTGCCCGCAAGGGCGATCCCGGTGCTGGCCCCGTCACCCGTTCCGATCTTGGGCCCGAGTATCACTATGTCGATGGCACGCCGGTGATGGCGACGCTTTATGGCATCGACGTGGCCAGCCAGACCCGGTGGGGCAAGGCGCCTGATCTGGTGATTTCGGGCCCGAACATCGGGCGCAATGTCGGTGGCATCGTGGTCAGTTCGGGCACGGTCAGCAATGTGCAATATGCGATGATGCGGGGAATCCCGGCCATCGCCCTGAGTGCGGGCACTGCGACCGAAAGCGGCCCTGATCTCGTCAATACACAGTCGGAAGCGGTCGCAAGGCGGGTGATGGAGTTGATGTCACGTCTTGAGGCTTCCGCCAATGGCGGGCCGTTGCTGCCGGCGGCAACCGCCCTGAACGTGAACTTTCCCGACGATCCACAGCAGGCGCCGTGGAAGCTGTCACGGATCGGCACCGCCATGGCCTATGATGTGCGGTTCGTCAGCGACATGCGGCCGAAACCCGCCCGAGAAGGCCAGCCCCTGCCCGGGCTGACGTTCAGGATACGGCCTGCCGAAAAGGCAGGACCTGGGGCGAACGATGAAGCCGCCGTCGCCAGTGCGGCGATTTCCGTCAGCGTCATGCAGATGGCCTATGATGCTCCGAAGCCGCTCCAGTCGCGCGCAGTGCAACGCTTCAGGCGCCTGCTTTCCCGCTGATGCAGGCCCCATTCCCCCCGCAGGGATACGCTTTTGCGATGATTGGGAATGCAACCCTTGCGGCCCAGCCAGTAATTTGCCCCCCTTGATCAGCGGGTCCCGGGTCCGAGCCCCGATGCGTCCATAATTTTCCCACACCAGGCTGAGATTCCGAGTGGGCTGCGGCCGCGGCGCTGCCAGGCGCGCCGCTCCGCGCCAGAGGCGACGCAGTCATACAGGGACAACAAGCCACAAACACGTCGTGGCGGCTTTTGGTGTCAGCTATCCGGCCGGGAACAGGAACACCAACGACAGTCGCGCGCCCCAATCCGGGCCGCCGAACGGGCGTTCGAGATAATAGCGCCCGCCAGCCGCGACGACGACGGGCTGCTTGCCCAGCTTGAGGAGCTGGCTCACGGTCAGGTTCACCGGAATGACCCAGGCGCTGTTCTTCCAGTCGTGGGTGAATTCCGGGGAGATGCTGAAGGTGGTGGCGCGCTTGGTGACATAGCTGACGAACGGGTTGACGAAGGTGGCGGAGATATCGCCCCGCGAATCCTTGCCCGCCACGGACCAGATATGGTTGGCGAGGATGCCGATGGTGATGGGCCCCGATTGCTTCAGCGCCACGGCCGTCGGGCCAAAGCCGAACTTGCCGCCGCCAAGCGCGCTGTCGGTGGCGGTGGGCAGCAGCAGCACCGGGCCGGCGCCCCAGATGATGCCGGACGATGTGGGCTTCCTGGGGCTGAAGAACACGCTCTGCACCACGTCGCCAAGCCCGGTCTGGCCTTGCCCGATACCGGTCACGTCCTGCTGGTCGATCACCGGCAGGATGGTGCGCGAAATCACGTTCCACTCGCTGTTCAGCGAGATCGGCACCACCGGCTGGATGTTCAGCGTGAAGCGTTGGCCCTGATCATTGGCCCCCATGCCGAAATCCCAATTGGCCTGGAAGGGCACCGAAATCAGGCTGGACACCGGATTGGCCAGCTTCATGGCCAGATCATCGCCGGCGGGCGGCGGCGCATCCTGGGCAAGAGCCGGCACGGCTGAGAGGGCGGCAACCATGCCGGCCAGACGGAACATCTGCATTTTTGTTTGCCTGTTATGATTGGATGTAAAGCATCAGAAGGCGATATTGGTGCGCACTCCGCCGATCACGGCTGTTGGGCGGTCACCGCGTGCCGGATCGACCAGTTGCACGTCGGCGGTGACCTTCAGCCAGGGGGTTATGGCGAGGCTGTACCAGGCCTCCACGCCCACCTCGTCCCGGAAGTTCAGCACGGGCTGCACAGTTGATTGCAGCACGTTGCTGAAATTGTAGAAAAAGCCCCCGATGCCGAAGCTGTCGTGCGGGCGCCCGGCCACCATGCCGTGCCCGGCAATGCCGGCAACCACAGAGCTCTGGATGACGTTGGGATTGCCGTCGCCGATGGCGGCCTTCAGGTTGAGGCTGAGGCCCTGGCCCTTGCGGGCGGCGCTTTCCACCAGCATGTGCGAGGCGGAAACAGCGATGTTGTAGCTGCCCTGCCGTGTGGAACTGGCAAGATCAGGCGGCAACAGGATGTCGCCCAGGTCCTGCCCACGCTTGGTGGAAACGGCGCTGGTCAGGCCGATGCTGGTGGCGCGCCCGCTCATCCGGCCGCTCCACGTGGCGCCAACCGACAGGTTGACCCCGGTGCCGAACAGGCCCTTCACGCCATAATCACCAGTGCGATCTTCGGGATCGAACACCATGGCCGTCAAGGTGATGGGGCTGCCGCGATGTACCACCACGGCGCCCATGATGGTGGGCGGCACCACGCCAGACGGAGGCGCCACAAAGGCAAGGTTCATGAAGCGCTGCGTGCCCCAGCCGCCGAAGAAGGGATCGGCGGCCAGCAGATCGATGGCGTTGATCTTGCCGACCAGCAGTGCGGTGCGTTTGCCGATGCGCTGCTGGTAATAAAGCGATGTCAGCTCGAACCGGTCCGCGCCCGTCAGCGGCAGCACGGCGCCGCTGTTGCCGGGCCACAATTGCCCGCCGAAATTGCCGCGCGGTGCAGCAAAGCGGATCTCGCCATGGGTTTTCAGCCCGCCGCCATCCCACAGGCCCAGCTTGCCGGTGTCGAAATCAGCGAAGACATCGGCGCGGCCAGCGCCATCCCAACCACGATTGCCGTCATCACCGGCCAGCGTGCCAACGGCAAAACCGGTGGCATCGGCGCGCAGGTTCACGCCGGCTGCCGCCAGGCTGTCGCGCGCGCCGCCCCAGTTGCCGGTCAGGCCCTGCGCTGCGGCAGGCAAGGCGGCAAGTGTGATCATTGCTGCCAAGGGGCAGAGGATGGTGTTCACGGCGATCTTCCCCGATTGGCTATTTCAGTGGCGAACGATCTCGCTGGTGGTCAGGCCAACCACCACGCCGGTTCGACGTGCGGCGCGCCGGCCGCTCCGCAGGTCTTCGTGATATTCTTCCCGGCAATAGCGGTCGTACCGCATGTCGGACGCGTATTCGCGCATGCACTCCGCGTATTCCTCACGCGCGTTGGCCCTGCCTGCCGAACCCACAACCCCGGCCGCCACCGTGCCGGCCACGATCCCTGCCCTGCGCGCATCGCGCCGGTTGTCCCAATCGTCCCAGCGATCGTTGTACTGGTGACGTCCACGATCACCCGCAGATGCCGGCGATGCCGCCATCTGGAGGCCCACCGTCACCACGGCAGCCAGCACCATTGTCGCCAACTGCATCATGACGTTGCCACTTCGAACAGGCTGGTGGCTGCCGCATCCCTGGCGGCCGAACAACGGGCGTGGACCCTGGCAACCGTGGCCTTCATCCAATCCTGGCTGAGCACCGCGATATCGCCCTTGCGCGTGGCAAACAGATAGCCGTGCAGCCAGGTGAGATCATTCGCCAACTCATCCTGTGCTGCAGCGGCCGCTTGCGCGTTGCCGGTATCCACGGCCACCTTGGCGGTTTCGAGGAAATCGGCGCAGCTGATCTTCATCAGATTGTCCGTTGGGGCCGGCTTCGGGACGTTCGTGCCGGATGGTTCGGCCGCAGCCGCTACCGCTGCCGGCGCCGGTGCCGATTGCTCGGCGGGTGAAGAGCAGGCCGTGAGGGCGATGGCCGCGCCGCCGGCCAGAATGATGGACAGATGTTTCATGCGAGCGTTCCTTCGATTTGTGCTGCCGCTCATGGCTTGCGCGTCCAGACGGTTCGCCCGTCCTTGATGGTTTCCATCACCTTGATCGTGTTGATCAGCTTGGGATCGATCGCCACCGGATCGGCCGACAGCACCACGAAGTCGGCCAGCTTGCCCACCTTCACCGATCCCTTGCGGTCGCCTTCGCGGAATTGTTCGGCGCCCCAGATGGTGATCATCTTCATCGCTTCATACGGGGTGACGCGTTCATTCGGGCCGATGACCGCGCCGCTGCGCGAGGTGCGGTTCACCGTGGCCCATGTCACCTGCATCAGATTGGGCAGCGCCACGGGCGCATCCGTGTGTGACGTGGCGATCATGCCGGCATCAAGGATCGAGCGCATCGGCGAGATTTGCGCCGCCTTTTCCGGCCCGACGATCTTGCCGTACCAGTCACCCCAATAGAAAGTGTGCATCGGGAACATCGATGGAAAGATGCCCAGCGCCTTCAGCCGCGGAATCTGATCGGGACGCAGATACTGGCCGTGGATCAGGATGACCTGGCCCGGCCGCACGCCCTTTTCCGCCGATACCTTGCCCACCGCTTCAAGCATCTGGTCAATCGCCGCCTCGCCATTGGCGTGGATCTTCACCTGCCAGTTGTTGTCAAAGGCCTTGGCAACCGATGCGGTGACGATGGCGGTATCGGGAATGGAAGGGCTGCCGCGATAATCGGCCGGTGCGCCTTCCGGCGGCAGCAGATAGGGCGTGTCGCGCCACGCCGTGCGGCCCTGCGGCGAGCCATCCAGCGTGATCTTCATGCCCGCCATGCGCAGCCGGGAGCGATAATCAGGCCCCCAGTTGGTCAGTTCGCTGGTGTCGAGATAATCGGCAAAGCCCAGCACATCGATATCGAGCAGGCCCCGGGTGGCCAGGCTTTCAAGCCCCTTGGCCTGCGGCCCCATCAGGCGGCCTTCGTTGATCGTCGTGCCGCCAAAGCTTTTGACCATCTCGATCGCCCGGGCCATGAAATAATCCTGGCCGGCGCGGCTGGTCGGCGTGATCGCCGGCAGCGCAGCGGCGAAGTGCGCGACTTCCTCCAGAAAGCCGTTGGGCTCGCTGCTGCCGGGCATGCGCCCGATGGCACCGCCCACCGGATCCTTGCTGGCTGCCGTGATGCCCGCCTTGGCGAGGCCGGCGCTGTTCATCACGCTGAAGTGGCC
>JALOSK010000035.1 GCA_025458465.1 Sandarakinorhabdus sp.
CGCGCCGAACTGCGCGCCCTGATCGCCGGGCTGAACCTGCCGGGCGGCGTCGATCTGGCCGCCTGATGGGCGCCATCGTCTGATGGGACTGGCGCTCATCGCCGTCGGACTGCTGGCCTGGTGGCTGCATCGTCAGGGCCTTCTGATCCCGAACATCATCCGCCTTGGCGGTGCGGCGGCGGCCGGCCTGCTGGCCTTCCGACTGTTGACCACGGGCCGCGTGCTGGCCGGCGGCGCCGTGGCCGCCATCGGGATCGGCTGGTGGCTATGGCATGCCCGGGATCGGCGGGATGATGGCCTTGCAGATGCCGCGCGGCTGCTCAACGTGGCGACGGATGCGCCATCGGAAGCCGTGTGGCAGGCCTGGCGGCAGGCGATGACCCGTGCGCATCCCGACGCCGGCGGCAGCGAGGCCGAGGCCAAGGCCCTCACCGCCGCGCGCGACCTGCTGATCGCGGCAGCGGAAAAGCGCCGCGAAGCTGACGGTGCCGGCGGCCTGTAATCGATATTGTAACCTTTACAGGGCATCAGGCGGCAGTCTGGTTTCGGGAACTGCAACGTGGCGCATCAATTCCACCCCACTTCCTTGCGCGAATATGACATTCGCGGGATCGTTGGCGATAGTCTGACCGAGGCGGACGCCCACGCCATCGGCCGCAGTTTCGGCACCGTGGTGCGGCGCGCCGGTGGCACACGCGTGGCACTGGGCCGCGATGGCCGCGCTTCCTCGCCTGCCCTCGCCGCTGCGGTCGCCGAAGGCCTGATGGCGGCGGGCTGTGACGTGATCGATGTTGGCCTTGGCCCAACGCCGATGCTGTATTTCAGCGTGTTCGAACTTGGTGCCGATGCCGGCCTGATGGTGACGGGCAGCCACAACCCGCCGAACTGGAACGGAGCCAAGATGATGCTGAAGGATCGGCCCTTCTTCGGTGCCGATATCCGCCATCTGGGCGCGCTCGCCGCCGCCGGGGACTGGGAAAGCGGCAGCGGCACACACGCCAGCCACCCGATCATGGACCGCTATGTCGAGGCGCTGGCGAGCGATTTCCGTGGGCCAAGGAACAACGAACGCCCGTTCACCATCGCCTGGGATTGCGGCAACGGCGTTGCCGGCCCGGTGGTGGAACGCCTCACCCGCATCCTGCCCGGCACCCATCACCTGCTGTTCACCGAGGTCGACGGCAACTTCCCCAACCATCACCCCGATCCCACGGTGGAAGCCAACCTCGCTGATCTGAAGCGCACGGTGATCGAGAAGGGCTGCGATTTCGGCGTGGCCTTTGATGGCGATGCCGATCGCATCGGTGCTGTCGATGGCCAGGGCCGCGTGGTGTGGGGCGATCAATTGCTGTCCATCCTTGCCGAACCGGTGCTGCGCGAGGTGCCCGGGGCGACCGTGATTGCCGACGTGAAGGCCAGCCAGGCGCTGTTCGACCGGATTGCCGAACTGGGCGGCCAGCCGCTGATGTGGAAAACCGGCCACAGCCTGATCAAGGCCAAGATGAAGGAGGTGCACGCCCCCATCGCCGGCGAGATGAGCGGCCATATCTTCTTCGCGCATCGCTGGCATGGTGTGGACGACGGCATTCTGGGGGCGGTCCGCCTGATCGAGGCGGTTGCGCTGCTGGGCGGCAGCCTGACGGCACTGAAGGATGCCATGCCGGCCATGGTCAACACGCCGGAAATGCGCTTCCAATCGAGCGAGGAGCGCAAGTTCGCCGTGGTGGGTGAAGTGCTGGCCCGGCTGAAGGCCCAAGGTGCCACCGTGAACGAGACGGACGGCGCCCGGGTGATGCGGGCCGATGGCTGGTGGCTGCTGCGCGCATCGAACACGCAGGATGTGCTGGTCGCCCGCGCCGAAGCGACCGATGCAGCCGCACTCGCCCGGCTGCAGGCCGAACTGATGGAACAACTGGCGCTGTCCGGCGTCGCCGCCGTCACCGTCGCGCACTGATACCGGCGGCTTCACCAGCCCTTCCCCCGGCTGGCAATATCCCTTAACGCCCTGAACAATGGGCATCTGGGCTACCCTGGCAGGCACCGCCATCGGGCTGGTGATCGGCGGACCGCTGGGCGCACTGGCCGGCGCAGCAGCAGGCGGTGCCGTGGACGCCACGCGCGCCCGCAGGCCCGAACGCAGCCAGGAACGCCGCCGTGTCGCCTTCACCATCGCGGCCATCGCGCTGGCCGCCAAGATGGCGCGCGCCGATGGCGAGGCCACGGCCGCCGAATTCGCCACCTTCCAGCGCCTGTTCCGGGTGGACGCCCGCGAAGAGGCCAATGCCCGGCGCTTCTATGATCTGGCAAAATCCAGCATGGCCGGGTTCGAGGCCTATGCCATGCAGGCCGCCGATCTGCTTGGCCCCGGATCGCCGACGCTGGAAGATCTGCTCGATGCACTGTGGCTGATCGCGGCCGTTGATGGGTTCCACCAGGCCGAGCTTGATTATCTTGAACAGGTGGCAACCCTTCTGGGCTTCGATGCCGCCGCGCAGGCCCGCATCCGCCGCCGCCACCTGTCGCCGGCGGCCGACGATCCTTGGGCCATATTGGGCATCGAGCCGGGCGCCGATGCCGCTGCCATCCGGCACGCCTATCACGCCCTGGTGAAGCGCTATCACCCGGACCGGGCGTTTGCCGAAGGCGTGCCTTCCGAATTCATCCGCGTGGCCGAAGCGCGCATGGCCGATATCAACGCCGCCTATGACCGGCTGACCGGGAGACGGCGATGAAGCCCGCACATCTTGCCATGATCCTGGCCATCGATTGCATCTGGGCCTTCAACATCGTGGCGGTGAAGGAAGCGGTGATGGCGGCCGGCCCGCTGGTCACGGTGCTGTTGCGCTATGTCATCGCCACCGCCGTGTGCCTGCCGTTCGTGCGCTGGCTGCCGGGCCGGATGCACCTCATCCTGCTCACCGGGCTGATCGCCGGCGCCCTGTTCATGACGCTGGGCGCCATCAGCTTTGCCGTGGCCGACAATATCTCCGCGCTGGCCATTGTCGGGCAACTGGGCGTGCCCTTCAGCCTGATCCTGGCAGTGATCTTCATGGGCGAACGCATCCGCTGGCCGCGGGCCACGGCCATCGCCCTCAGCTTCATTGGCGTGGTGGTGATGGGCTTCGATCCGGCCATCGCCAATGAACGGCTGGGCATCTGGCTCACCGTGGCAGCCGCCCTGTGCTGGGCTGGCGGCAACCTCTTGTTCCGCCAGCTTGCCGGGGTGCCGGTGCTGGTGATCCACGGCTGGCTGGGGCTGGTGTCCATCCCGGTGCTGCTGCTGGCGGCGTGGGTGATGGAACCGGCGCGGCTTGCCGCCATCCCCGATCTGCCCGCCGATACGTGGGGCTGGCTGACCTATTCGGCCGTGCTCTCCTCCATCGTGGGCCATGGCGGGATGACCTGGCTGTTCCAGCGCTATCCCGTGGCGGTGGTCTCGCCGCTCACCCTGCCAACGCCGCTGATTTCGGTGTGCGTGGCGGTGGCCGTCTATGCCACCCCCATCACCGGCCAGATGCTGGTGGGCGGCTTGTTGACACTGGTGGGCGTCACCATCATCACCATCCGCACCGCCCAGCGCCGGGACAGCGACATGCCGGTGGAGCCAACCTGATGATCCAGCGCCCCAGCCCCAATCACGATGAACGCGCCTTGCCGGTGCTGATGCTGGTGATGCACTATACCGGCATGCCGACGGGCGCAGCCGCGATCGACTGGCTGGCCAATCCCGAATCCAGGGTTTCAGCCCATTATGTGGTGGCCGAGGATGGTACGGTGCTGCAGATGGTGGATGAAGCCCGGCGCGCCTGGCACGCCGGGCGCAGCTGGTGGCGCGGCGTTACCGATGTGAACAGCGCCAGCATCGGGATCGAGATCGTCAATCCCGGCCACGAATTCGGTTATGTGCCGTTCCCCGCCGAACAGATGGCGGCGGTGGAGGCGTTGGCCGCCGAAATCGTGGCGCGCCACAGCATCCCGCCGGCCAATGTGGTGGGCCACAGCGACATCGCTCCCACCCGCAAGCAGGACCCTGGCGAACTGTTCGACTGGGCGCGGCTGGCGGTACGCGGGCTGGCGGCACGGCCCGCGCCATGCAGTGATCCAGGCTGGTCGGCCCCCGGCTTCCTCGCCGCGCTGGGCCGATACGGCTATGACATCACGGCCCCCACCGAAGCAGTGATTGCCTTCCAGCGCCACCACCGCCCGGCCCGGTTCGATGGCACCATCGACGCCGAGTGCCGCACCATCTTGCGCGGCCTTCTGCTTGCAGAAGGCCTCTGAACCGAAATCCAGGGGATGGCGGGAGGCCTTTGAAAAAAAAGGCGGTCGACGCGCCGAGGGGGGCAGCGCCGACCGCCAGGGTTCCGCCGATGGCCCAACAGGGGGGAAGGCCATCACATCTGCGGGTGGCTGGCGTGCCGCCAACCGGCGGGCGCGGTCAAAATGGGGGAGACCGGCCCGATGGGTTGGTTATGCCGCGCGATTCCCAACATTGCAAGTCTGTAATGTTGAGCTGCGACCTTCTCGTCAGACGGCGCCCGGCCGTCGTGCGCCGATTGGAATGTCGTGCCCGCCAAAGTCCAGCGTGGATCTGGAAATCACCCCGCCCAGCGCATCGACAATCAGGCGCAGCCGCCGCTTGTCGGTGGCGAAGGTGAGGCGGAACGTGCCCAGATCCTCGTCCACGCCAGCTTCCACCCACGACGTGATCAGCCGCCCGGCCAGCATCGGCTGCACCTGCTCGGGGTTCAGCTTCAGCCCTTCGGCAATCACTTCGGCCGGCACGGTGAAGGCCTGGCCCGATCCCTCGATCTCGATCATGGCGGCGGCTGTGGCGCGAATCGCAGCAAAATGCCATAGCGCCGTTGCGATCACGTCGCCGGGCGGCCGCGTCAGGAGCAATCCTGCCGAGGAAAGTCCGGGCTCCACGGAACGCGGTGCCGGGTAACGCCCGGCGGTTCCGGTTCTTGAACCGGGACCAGGGACAGTGCCACAGAGAAGAGACCGCCGATGGCTCCCGAAACGGAGGACAGGCAAGGGTGAAACGGTGCGGCAAGAGCGCACCGCGCGATGGGCAACCAAAGCGGCACGGCAAACCCCACCGGGAGCAAGACCGAATAGGGATGCATCCGGGTTGGTTGCTGGAGGCGGCGGGCAACCGCCGTCCGAGAGGAATGGTCGCCCCTGTTTTCGAACAGGACAGAACCCGGCTTACAGGCGTCGCTGATCGGCTGCCCGCAACGCGCAAGCGTTGCGGGCAGACTCGATCAAGACCGGCCGGGCTGGCCGCCGGCCGCGTCCCGAATGCGCCAAGCTCAGCCGCTATCCGGAACGCAGCAACGCCACCCCGGCATCCCGCTCGAACAGATAGAGCAGCACCCGCGCCGCCTGCCCGCGCGGCCCCG
Source organism: Sandarakinorhabdus sp. (assembly GCA_025458465.1). GTDB lineage: Bacteria > Pseudomonadota > Alphaproteobacteria > Sphingomonadales > Sphingomonadaceae > Sandarakinorhabdus. The sequence continues at coordinate 5,406 of JALOSK010000035.1, forward strand.
CCAGCCCACCATCGCGGTCCAGCAGCAGCCGCGCATCATCGCGGGCCATGGCCACAAGTTTCTGCACCCGTTCGGGATCGGCAAAGCGGAACGCCTCCTCCCCCGATTGGCGGGTGCCCAGTATTTCGCCCGGCCCGCGCAGCTTCAGATCCTCTTCGGCGATGCGGAAGCCGTCGTTTGTCTCGCGCATCAGCTTGAGGCGGCTGCGGGCAGTCTCCGACAGCTCAGACCCGCGCAGCAGCAGGCAGATGCTGTGGCCGCTGCCCCGCCCCACCCGGCCGCGCAGCTGGTGCAACTGGGCCAGGCCAAAGCGTTCGGCGGCCTCGATGATCATCAGCGTGGCGTTGGGCACGTCCACGCCCACCTCGATCACCGTGGTGGCCACCAGCAGGCCCAATTTGCCGGCGGCGAAATCGGCCATCACGGCGTCCTTCTCTGGCCCCTTCATCTTGCCGTGCACAAGGCCCACCCTGCCCTCGCCCAGCCGCACCCTCAGAAAGGCGGCGCGGGTGGTGGCGGCGGCTTCGTCTTCATCTTCGGTGCCATCGACCAGCGGGCACACCCAATAGGCCTGGCCGCCGCCCGCCAGATGCCGGGCCAGCGCCGCCGTCACCTCGTCGAGCCGGTCGGCCGCGGTCACCCGGGTTTCGATCGGCTGCCGGCCCGGCGGGCGTTCATCGATGATGCTCTGATCCATCTCGCCAAAGCGGGTGAGCGAGAGGCTGCGCGGGATCGGCGTGGCCGTCATTGCCAGCACATGCGGCGGCACGCGGGCCTTGTTGGCCAGCATCAGGCGCTGCGCCACGCCAAAGCGATGCTGTTCATCGACCACCACCAGACCCAGATCATGGTAGCCCACCGCATCCTGAAAGATGGCGTGGGTGCCAACGAGGATATCGATGCGCCCGGCCGCCAGATCGGCCAGCAGCGCCTCGCGTTGTCGCGCCCGGTGAGCAGCTCGATGCGCACCGGCTGGCTGCCGGCCAGTTTTGTCAGCGTCGCATGATGCTGGCGCGCCAGTATTTCCGTGGGCGCCAGCAGCGCGGCCTGCGCGCCGGCCTCCACCGCCGTGAGCATGGCGATCAGCGCCACCAGCGTCTTGCCCGAACCCACGTCACCCTGCAGCAACCGCAGCATCGGCTGGCCCTGCGCCATGTCGCCCATGATCTCGGCCAGCACGCGGTTCTGCGCGCCAGTCAGCTGCCACGGCAGGCCGGCGCGCAAGGGTTCGACCAGCCGGCCATTCCCCACCAGTGCCCGCCCGCGCCGGCTGCGCGTATCGGCCCGCACCAGCAGCAGGGCGAGCTGGTTGGCGAGCAGTTCGTCATAGGCCAGCCGATCGCGCCCTCCTTCCATGCGGTGTGCGGCCTTCAGGCTGTCGGCAAAGCCGGCCCAGCCGGTCTTGGTCAGCACGCTGGGTTCGATCCACTCGTCCAGCGCCGGCACCCTGGCCAAGGCTTCGGCCACCAGTTGCGCCATGCGGCGGTTGGTGACGCCTTCGGTGAGCGGGTAGACCGGCTCCCGCGCCGGCGACGGGGCAGCGCCATCCATCGGCAGCACGTCGGGATGAGCGATCTGCAGCTTCTGCCCATAACGATCGAGCTTGCCGACGATGCGCTTTTCCACGCCGATCGGCAGTTTCGTCTGCGCCCAGTTGGCGGTCTGGCCAAAGAAGGTGAGGTCCACCCACTGGCCACCGCGATCCACGGCCGCCACCCGCAAGGGGCTGCGCGGGCCACCACGTTCGTGCCGGGCCGGGGTCAAGGGCACGATCACCGGCCGGCCCACCAGAGTTTCATCCAGTGTTTCCACCACGGCCCGCTCGATCATCATCGTCGGCAGGTGGAAGGCCAGATCAGCCACCCGGGTGATCTTCAGGCGGGCCAGTTGCCGCACCTGCGACGGCCCGACGCCCTTCAGAGCGGCCACTTCGGCGAACAACGGGTTGAGGATGGCAGGGCGCATGGCTATGCTGAACCTTCTAGCACCGCGCCGGCCGTTTGAAACGCCCGCGCGGCGCTTGTGTTTGGAAGGCCAAATCTTCTTGGAAAGCCACCCATGAACGACAACCAGCCCGATCCGATTGAACTGCGCCTGCGCCGGGCCCGCTATCGCGCCGAGCATCGTGGCACCAAGGAAGCCGATCTGGTGGTGGGCGGCTTCTTCGCGCGCCATCACGCCGATTGGGATGATGCCGCGCTGAGCTGGTTCGAAGCGCTGTTGCAGGAACAGGATGTCGACATCCTGGCCTGGGCGTTCGGCACGGTTGCACCACCCGCGCGGTACGAAGGCGAGCTGATGCACGCACTGAAGAAACTTGATTATGTTGATGTTCTGAAATGATTGATGTTGCGCGCTTTGTCGCCGCCAAGCGCCCGCTGACGCTGGCCCGCTGCGCCGCCGGCTATCTGCCGTGGCTGATGGCCGATGCCGCCCGCGCCGCATCCGGGCGAGCATGGTTCATCGCCGCCGACGAAGCCCAGGCCCGCGAACTGGCCGAGGCCGCACAATATTTTGCGCCCGAGATCGCCGTCACCCTGCTGCCGGCGTGGGACTGCCTGCCCTATGACCGCGCGTCCCCTTCGCTGAAGAGCGCGGCCGAACGTGTGGCGGCGCTGGCGGCGCTGGCCGAACCGGCGGCCGGCGCGCAGCTTGTCGTCACCACCGTCAACGCCATCACCCAGCGCGTGCTGCCAAAAGCCCGCATCGCCAGCCTTTCCGCGCGGCTGAAGCCGGGCAGCGCCATCGACCGCAACACGCTGGCGCTGAAGCTGGCGGCCAATGGCTATGTGCGCGTCGATACCGTGGTGGAACCGGGTGAATATGCCCTGCGCGGCGGCCTGGTGGACGTGATGCCATCCGGGCAGGACTTCGCGCTGCGGCTCGATTTCTTTGGCGATGAAATTGAAACCATAAGGAAATTCGATCCCGCAACACAGCGCAGCCTGGGCCCCGCCGAGGGCTTCGATCTGCTGCCGGTATCGGAAATCCTGCTGGACGAGGCCCGCATCCGCGCCTTCCGGTCGGGCTGGCTGGAACGCTTTGGCGCCGCCGCCACCGGTGATCCGCTTTATGAGGCGGTGAGCGACGGGCGGCGACTGGCCGGCATGGAGCATTGGTTGCCGCTGTTCGAACCGGAACTGGTGACCGTCTTCGACTGGCTGGGCGATGGCGATGTGCTGGTGCAGGGCGGCGGTGCCGACAAAGCTGCCGCCGACCGGTTCGAGGCGATTGCCGACTATCACGACAACCGCGTCGCGGCACTTTCGGCAAAGAAGGGCAGCTATCGCCCGCTGCCGGCCGATGCGCTCTATCTGTCGCCCGACGAATGGCGGCAGCGGCTGGAGGCGCATGCCGCCCACATCGCCTCCCCGCACGGCGTCCCCGACGGCACGCTTGACACCATCGATTGCGATGCCGTGCCGGCGCGCGATTTCGCGCCGGAACGCGTGGGCCAGGCCAATGGCGGCCCGCCGGTCTATGCCGCCATCAAGGCCCATGTGGAGGCCCGCCGCGCCGGTGGCGACCGGGTGATCCTGGCCAGCTATTCCGCCGGTGCGCGCGAACGGCTGCGCGGCCTGCTGGCCGATGAAGGCGTGACGCGACTGGCGCTGGCCGATCATTGGCAGGAGGCGCTGGGCGAGGCTGCGGGCGGACACATCGTGCTGACGGTGCTGCCGCTGGAGCATGGCTTCACCCGCGGCGAACCGCGCTCCAGCCTGCTGGTGCTCACCGAACAGGACATGCTGGGCGACCGGCTGGTGCGCAAGGCGCGCTCGGCCCGCAAGGCCGATGCCTTCATGGCCGAACTGGCGCAGCTGGCGCCCGGCGACCTGATTGTGCACCGCGATCACGGCATCGGGCGATACGATGGCCTGATCGCCATTCCCATCGGTGGCAAGCCGCATGATTGCGTGGCGCTGACTTATGACGGCGGCGACAAGCTCTATGTGCCGGTCGAGAATATCGACGTGCTCACCCGCTATGGCAGCGACAGTGAGGGCGTCGGCCTCGACAAGTTGGGCGGTGTCGCCTGGAGCACGCGCAAGGCGCGGATGAAGAACCGCATCCGCGAGATTGCCGGCGAACTGCTGGCCACCGCGGCGGCGCGCGCCCTGCGCGAAGGCGAACCGGTCACCATCGACAGCCATGGCCTCGCCGCCTTCGTCGATCGCTTCCCCTATGCCGAGACGGACGACCAGCTGAAGGCCATCGGCGACGTGCTGGAAGACCTGACCTCGGGCAAGCCGATGGACCGGCTGGTGTGCGGCGACGTTGGCTTCGGCAAGACGGAGGTGGCGCTGCGCGCCGCCTATGCCGCCGCCTTGTCAGGCATGCAGGTGGCGGTCGTGTGCCCCACCACGCTGCTGGCGCGGCAGCATTTCCAGAACTTCCGCGAGCGCTTTGCCGGGCTGCCGGTGGAGGTGCGCCACCTGTCGCGCCTCGTTTCCGCCAACGATGCCAAGGCGGCGCGCGATGGCCTGGCCGATGGCACGGTGGACATCGTGGTCGGCACGCACGCGCTGTTGGCGAAAAGCGTGGAGTTCAAGCGGCTTGGCCTTGTTATCGTGGACGAGGAGCAAAGATTTGGCGTTGTCCACAAGGAACGGCTGAAGGCGCTGAAGGCCGATGTCCACGTGCTGACGCTGACCGCCACGCCAATCCCGCGCACGCTTCAGATGGCGCTGACGGGCCTGCGCGAAATGTCGATCATTGCTACCCCGCCGGTCGATCGGTTGGCGGTGCGCACCTATGTGATGCCGTTCGATCCGGTGGTGATCCGCGAGGCGCTGCTGCGCGAACATTATCGCGGCGGGCAGAGCTTCATCGTGGTGCCGCGCATTTCCGACATCGTCGACATCGAGGAGTTCCTGCGCGAGGACGTGCCGGAGGTGAAGCCGGTGGTCGCTCACGGCCAGATGGCGCCGTCCGAGGTGGAAGAGCGGATGAGCGCCTTCTACGACAAGCGTTATGACGTGCTGCTTTCGACCACCATCATCGAAAGCGGGCTGGATATCCCATCGGCCAACACGCTGATCGTCTATCGCGCCGATCGCTTCGGATTGGCGCAATTATACCAGATCAGGGGCCGTGTGGGGCGCGGCAAGACGCGGGCCTATGCCTATCTCACCACCGCCGCAGGCCAGACGATCACCGAAGGCGCGGAAAAGCGCCTGCAGGTGCTGTCCCAGCTCGACACGCTGGGCGCCGGTTTCCAGCTGGCCAGCCACGATCTTGATCAGCGCGGCGCCGGCAATCTGCTGGGCGACGAACAATCAGGCCATATCAAGGAGATCGGCTTCGAACTTTATCAATCGATGCTGGAAGAGGCGATCCTGGAAGCCAAGGCCGAGGCCGCTGGCATGAAGCCGCCAGCCGAAGCCTTCAGCCCCCAGATCACCGCCGAAGTGCCGATCCTGATCCCCGATCATTATGTGCCCGATCTGAACGTGCGCATGGCGCTGTATCGCCGCCTGAACGAGATGACCGGCCGCAGCGACATCGACGGTCTGGCGGCCGAGATGATCGACCGCTTCGGCAAGCTGCCATCGGAAGTGGAAAACCTGCTGGCGGTGATCGAGATCAAGCTGGCCTGCGTGGCGGCCGGGGTTGCCAAGCTGGAGGCCGGGCGCAAGGGCGCGCTGGTGAGCTTCCAGCACGACCGCTTCGCCAATCCGGACGGCCTGATGGACTATATCACGCGGCTGGGGGCACGCGCGAAGATCCGCCCCGATCAGAAGCTGTTCATCGCCGCCGAGTGGGGGGACGACCGCACCCGCCTGAAGGGCGCTCTGGCCATTGCATCGGCGCTGTCGAAACTGGCAGCCGGCGCGCGGCTGAAGGCCCCGGCAAGCGCGGCAAAAGCGCCGGCAAAGCCGATGCCGGCGCGGCCAGCGGTGTTCCGTTCCAAATTGGGGAAAGCGCGCTGAAACAGGTGGGGCGCGATCAGGCCACGCTGGCGCGCGAGGTGCGGCGCTTGCAGAAGGCGGCCAGCGCGGCGTTGTCGAGCGGCGGGGCGATGCAATAACCCTGCACGCCCTGGCAGCCGGCGGTGCGCGCCGCAGTGAGCAGGATATCGTCCTCGATGCCTTCGGCAATCACGGTCAGGCCCAGCCGGCGGGCCGTGGCGATCATGCCTTCCACCACGATGCGTTCGCGTTCGGACCCGGTGAGCCCCTGCGCCAGGCTGCGATCCAGCTTCAGCGTATCCACCGGCAGGCGGGCCAGACGGGCCAGCGAGGAATAGCCGGCGCCGAAATCATCCAGCGCCACGCCAACCCCGTCGCCGCGCAGCAGCGACAGCGTGGCCGACGCCGCATCGAGATCGTTGATGATCGCTTCCTCGGTCACTTCCACCACCAGCCGGCGCGGCGACAGGCCGGCCTTGGCCAGATCGCGGGCAAGGATGGAGACGAATTCCGGATCGGCCAGATCGGCTGCCGTCACGTTGACCGACAACCTGAGATCGGCCAGCGGCCCCTTCCAGGCCGCCGCGATGCCGAACGCCTTGGCGCGGATGTGCCGGCCCAGCGCAACAGCGAGTTCGGCTGACGCTGCCGTTTCCAGCAGGATCGATGCCGAAAGCCGGCCGTGTACCGGGTGATCCCAGCGCGACAGCGCCTCCACGCCGGTCACGCTGCCATCGCCAAGGCTGGTCTGTGGCTGGAACAGCAGGGCGATATTGTCCTGCTCAAGGGCGCGATAGAGATCGGATTCCAGATCGGCGCGGCGGGTGGGAGCCTCGCGGTCCATCTGCTGATCAAAGCGCACCACCGAACCGGGGCCGCGCCCGCGCGCATCGGCCAGCGCGATCGTGGCTTCCCGCATCAGGCCAGCGGCGATGTCCTGCGGGGATTCCTCCCCCTTCCCGTCATTCCAGGCCAGGCCGGCACGGCCGGAGACATGGATCTGCCGATCATCGATGGCGAAGGGGCGTTCGAACCCGCGCAGCAGCTGGCGCGCCATCGGCTCCAGCGCTTCGCCGGCATTGCCGCCGGCCAGCGCCAGCACGAATTCGGCCGCCGTCAGCCGGCCGAGCAGGCGCAGTTCACCGCGCCGCAACCGGCCATCGGCAATCGGCCCCAGCCGTTGCGCAATGGCCGCCAGCAGGCGATCGGCGGTATCACGGCCATAGGCGATGTTGATCTGGGCGAAGCGGCCAACCCCAACGACAACCACGCCAACCGGGCGGCCCTCGGCGCGCTGTTCGGCCAGCCATGCCTGCACCCGATCACCACTGGCCAGGCCGGTCAGCCGGTCCCCGCCCGGCCCTTCCGATGGGGTTGTGGTTTCCAGCGCAGCCGCCAGGCGGGCGGCATGGCGGCCGGCCAGATGAAGGGCGTTGGCAAAGGCATCGGAACCGAAGGGGGAGACCAGAACGGAGGTGGCGCCGGCATCGCGCGCCGTGCCTGCCGCCCCGACATCGCTGCGCGACAGCAGCACCAGCATGGCACCGCGCCGCCGCTCCACGGCGCTGCCCAGTGCCTGCGCCACGGCAAGGCCGGCAGACAGGGCGCCGCGGGCGTCAACCACCACGACGCGCACCGGCTCGGCAGCGAAGCGCGCGGCGGCGGCTTCGGCCAGCCGTTCCACACGCGGCACAAGGCCAGCGGCCGTGACCATCGCCGCCAGATCGGCGGCATAGCGCGGCGACACGATCAAGACCGGTTCCGCCTGCACCTGTTCCATACCAGCCTGCATCAGTTCCCCGTTTGGCACCGTCCGGATGCTGCCCCCAGCGGATTGCGCAATCCTTAACGACGATGGTCTTAACGCGTTGCCGAATCGCTGTCAGCCTGTCCAGCGCCATATTCCCCATTTCCGACAGGTCACGCGCCAAAATCACTTGCCAACTGTGCCGCTTCTGCCACAGGCTGCTGCCATGTTTCCCACCGGCGATGCGATCCGCGCCCAGGCGCCTGCGATGCTGGCCGAACATCAGCCAGACATCGAACAGCGGCCGCAACAGGCGCCGCCGCGCCCGCTGGTCGACCCCTTCGGCCGCGCCATTTCCTATCTGCGCATCTCGGTCACCGATCGCTGCGATTTCCGCTGTGTCTACTGCATGTCCGAAGACATGACCTTCCTGCCCAAATCGGAAGTGCTGAGCCTCGAGGAAATCGATCGCCTGGCATCGGCCTTCATCCGGCGCGGCACGCGGAAGATACGCCTGACCGGCGGTGAACCGCTGGTGCGCCGCGGCATCATCGATCTGGTGAACAGCCTTGGACGGCATCTGAAAAGCGGCGCGCTGGAAGAACTCACGCTCACCAGCAATGGCAGCCAGATGGCGCGTCATGCCGATCAGCTTTTTGCTGCCGGCGTGCGGCGCGTGAACATCAGCCTCGACACGCTCGAGGCCGATCGCTTTGCCCGCATCACCCGTTGGGGCCGCCTGCCGCAGGTGCTGGATGGCATCGCTGCGGCGAAGGCCGCCGGCCTGAAGGTCAAGCTCAACACCGTGGCGCTGGCCCATGAAAATGCACACGAGATCGAGGCGCTGATGCAATTTGCAGCGCAGGGCGGCCATGATCTGACGCTGATCGAAACCATGCCGCTGGGTGAGATCAACGAAGACCGGGTGGACCAGTATCTGCCACTGTCGCGCGTGCGCGCCGGGCTGGAACAGCGCTACACGCTCACCGATCTGCCGCACCGCACCGGCGGCCCGGCGCGCTATGTGCGCGTGGAGGAACTGGGCCTGCAACTGGGCTTCATCACCCCCCTCACCCACAATTTCTGCGAAAGCTGCAACCGCGTGCGCCTCACCGCCACCGGGCAGCTGTTCATGTGCCTGGGGCAGGATGATCAGGCCGATCTGCGCGCCGTGGTCAGGCAGGCTGGCAGCGATGCAGCCGCGCTCGACGCCGCGCTCGACGAAGCCATCGCGCGCAAGCCCAAGGGCCATGATTTCGTGATCGACCGGCGCGGCGCCCGGCCCGCCGTGGCCCGCCACATGAGCCTGACCGGCGGCTGACAGGAACACCCATGAAACTTGCCCTGATGGTGTCCGACAGTCATGTCGCCCGCGCAGCCGGTGACCGGTTGCGCGAACAACATGGCTTCGTGCCGGTGGGCGAGGCCGATGTGGTGGTGGCGCTCGGCGGTGATGGCTTCCTGCTGCATTGCCTGCACGAGGCGATGCGCCATGCCGACCCCAAGCCGATGTTCGGCATGAACCGCGGCACCGTGGGCTTCCTGATGAACGATTTTCGCGAAGGCGCGCTGCACGAGCGCATTGCAGCGGCAAAAACCTTCGTGTTGCACCCGCTGCAGATGACCGCGACGACGGCTTCCGGCAGCATCGTCACCTCGCCGGCGATCAACGAAGTCTCGCTGCTGCGCGAGACCCGCCAGGCTGCCAAGATCGGCATCGCCATCGATGGCAAGACCCGCATGGAGGAACTGATCTGCGATGGCGTGCTGGTGGCGACGCCGGCCGGCTCCACCGCCTACAACCTGTCCGCCAACGGGCCGATCCTGCCGCTGGAAGCCGAATTGCTGGCACTGACGCCGATCTCGCCGTTTCGCCCCCGCCGTTGGCGCGGCGCGCTGCTGCCGGCGGCGAGCCAGATCGAATTCGAGGTGCGCGAGGCGAAAAAGCGCCCGGTTTCGGCCGTCGCCGATCAACTGGAGGTGCGTGACGTGGCGCACGTGAAGGTGGAGATGGACCGTTCGATCTCGCTCGAACTGCTGTTCGATCCCGAATATGCGCTGGACGACCGCATCAGCCTTGAACAGTTCGCCAGCTGAAGTTTTGGCACCAAACCCCCTTGGCAAGCGCAGCCGCCCTCGCTAAGGGGGCGCTCCCACGCTGTTCCTCGGTAGCTCAGCGGTAGAGCCCTCGACTGTTAATCGAGTTGTCGCAGGTTCGAATCCTGCCCGAGGAGCCAGCGTGGGTTTCCATCACATTGCTGGCGCATCACTGGATGCTGAGCGGCAGACGCAGGAAGCGCCGTCCTTTCGCGTCGGGTGGCGGCAGATCGCCGGCGGCGATGTTCACTTGCAAGCTTGGCAGGATCAGCGTCGGCGGGGCCAGCGTGGCATCGCGCTTGCGGCGCATGGCCACGAAATCATCGGCGGCGATCCCTGCGTGCACGTGGATGTTGCGCGCCTTCTGATCGGCCACCGTGGTTTCACAGGCATATTCGCTGCGCCCGGCCGGCAGATAATCATGGCCGACGAAGATTCGCGTGGCATCGGGCAGGGCCAGGATCCTGCCGATGGACGCGTGCAGCGTGGCCGCATCGCCGCCCGGAAAATCGCAGCGCGCCGTGCCATAGTCGGGCATGAACAGCGTGTCCCCCACGAAGGCGGCGTCGCCGATCACATAGGTGACACAGGCCGGCGTGTGGCCGGGCGTGTGCAGCACGCGGATCGAAAGATTGCCCAGCGGCAGGGTGGCGCCATCTTCCACCAGCACATCGAACTGGCGACCATCGGTGGGCAAATCATCCATGCCAAAGCGCGGCGCGAACACCTGCTGCACATCGGCGATGCGGGCCCCGATCACCAGCGGCGCGCCAGTACGGTCACGCAGCCAGTGGCCGCCGGCCAGGTGATCGGCGTGGGCGTGGGTTTCCAGCACCCATTTCAGCGACAGGCGCCGCTGCTTGACGGTGGCGAGCAGGCGTTCAAGGCCAGCGTGGGACACCACGGCACCCTTGGGCTCATAATCCAGCACGGCATCGATGATCGCCGCCTCGCCCGTATCCGGATCGCTGACCAGATAGGTCCAGGTGTTGGTGGCAGTATCGAAAAACGGGGTGACATCCGGCATGCTCATGATGAACTCCTTTGCATTAGATATTAGCAGTTGCTAATTTAGATGCAAGGGTGTAATGCCGAACACCATGAACATGACCGATCATCTTGCCGAGTTCGAGGCCAACGCGAGTGAAGCTGCGAGGCTGTTGAAAGCCTTGTCGAACGAACGGCGCTTGCTGATCCTGTGCCAGATCGGCGACGGCGAACGCTCGGTGGGTTCGCTGAAGGTGGGCCTGTCGCAATCGGCGCTGTCCCAGCATCTGGCGCTCCTGCGCGAGGAAGGGCTGGTCGCTACCCGCCGCGATGCGCAGACCATCTACTACCGCATCGCCAATCCCGCAGTGCTGAAGGTGATCGCCACCCTGTCTGACATCTACTGCCCGGCTGCCGCACGCGTGGCCGCATAACAGGCGATGGAACTGGGGCTTCCAGCCGCGGTGGCCGGCGGGGCGGTGATCGCCCTTTTGCTGGGGCTGTTCGGCGGCGGCGGTTCCGTGCTGGCAACGCCGCTGCTGCTCTATGTCGTGGGCATCCATGACCCGCACGTGGCCATCGGCACCGGGGCGGCGGCCGTTGCGGTGAATGCCGGGGCCAACCTGGCCGTGCAGGCGCGTTCGGGGCAGGTGAAATGGCCGTGCGCCATCAGTTTTGCCGCAGCAGGTCTTGCCGGTTCGCTGGCTGGCGCAGCCTTGGCCCAGAAAGTTGATGGCCAGGCGCTGCTGGGGGCCTTTGCGGTGGCCATGCTGGCCGTTGGTGCCGCCATGCTGCGCCCACCGCGCAGCGCCGGCAACGCGAATGTGCATCTGGACATGGCAATCACCCTGAAGCTGGTGCCCGCCGGCCTGGGCGTGGGCCTTGCCGCCGGTTTCTTCGGCATTGGCGGCGGCTTCCTGATCGTGCCGGGCCTGATGGCCGCCACCGGCATGACGCTGGCCAGCGCGGCGGCCTCGTCCCTGCTGTCGGTGCTGGTGTTCGGCATTGCGACCGCCGGCACCTATGCGGTGGCCGGCCGGGTGGACGTGCCGGCCTTGCTGGCGATGATTGCCGGCGGCGCCATCGGCGTGCTGATCGCCCGGCCATTGGCGCCCAGGCTGGCAGGCCGCGTGCTGCTGGCGCGGCGGCTGTTCGCCGGCATGGTGATCCTCACCGCGCTCTATGTCGGCTGGAAGGCGTTTGCCTGATCAGTGCACGGTGGCCGGCGGCGTCCCCATCGGCAGCCCATCATCGCGCAGCACGAAATAGATCGCCGGAATCACCAGCAGGGTGAGCAGCGTTGAGCTGGCCAGCCCGAACAGCAGCGAGATGGCCAGGCCCTGGAAGATCGGATCGGTGAGGATGGTGGCCGCACCGATCATCGCCGCTGCCGCCGTCAGCACGATCGGCTTCACGCGGATCGACCCCGCCTCGATCAGCACCTGCCGCAGCGGCTTGCCTGGCGCCTTGGCATGGCGGATGAAATCCACCAAAAGGATGGAGTTGCGCACGATGATGCCGGCCAGCGCGATGAAACCGATCATCGACGTGGCGGTGAACGGCGCACCGAAGATCCAGTGGCCGATGACGATGCCGATGAGGGTGAGCGGCACCGGCACCAGGATCACCAGCGGCAGCCGGAAGCTGCCGAACTGGCCGACCACCAGCATGTAGATGCCGATCAGCGCGACGCCGAAGGCCGCGCCCATGTCGCGGAAGGTCACCCAGGTGATTTCCCACTC
>JALOSK010000282.1 GCA_025458465.1 Sandarakinorhabdus sp.
ATCCCCGTCACCATCGTGGAGCAGAAGCAGGAGGCGCTGGATCGCGGCGTTGGCGTGATCCGCAGGAATTACGAGAACAGCGCCAAGAAGGGCCGCTTCAGCATGGACGAGGTGGAGGCGCGCATGGGCCGCCTGACGCCCACGCTGAAAATGGATGATCTGGCCGATTGTGATCTGATCATCGAAGCCGTGTTCGAGAACATGGCGATCAAGAAGGATATCTTCGGAAAGCTGGACAAGATCGCCAAGCCGGGCGCCATCCTGGCCAGCAACACCTCCTATCTGGATGTGGACGAGATTGCCTCGGCGACCACGCGGCCGGAATCGGTGCTGGGCATGCATTATTTCTCGCCGGCAAACGTCATGCGCCTGCTGGAAGTGGTGCGCGGCGCCAAGACCGATCCGCAGGTGCTGGCCACCGCCATGGCCATCGGCAAGGCCACCGGCAAGATCGCCGTGGTTGCCGGCGTATGCCATGGCTTCATCGGCAACCGCATGCTCAGCCGCCGCCAGCAACAGGCAAACCTGCTGATGCTGGAAGGCGCGGCGCCCGCCGATATCGATCGCGTGCTCACCGATTTCGGTTTCCCGATGGGCCCGTTCCAGATGAGCGATCTTGCCGGGCTCGACATCGGCTGGAACGCCGAGACATCGAAGGGCGAAACCGTCCGCGACCGGCTGTGCGAGGCTGGCCTGCGCGGGCAGAAGAACGGCAAGGGTTTTTACGTCTACGATGAAAACCGCAACCGCACCCCCAATCCCGAAGCGCTGGCCATCATCGATGCCTATGCCGCCGAAAAGGGCATCAACCGCCGGCAGATCGATGATTCCGAAATCCTGGAACGCTGCCTGTTCCCGATGGTGAACGAAGGCGCCCGCATCCTGGCCGAAGGCAAGGCGCAGCGCGCCAGCGACATCGATATCGTGTGGATCAACGGCTATGGCTGGCCCGTCTATCGCGGTGGCCCAATGTTCTGGGCCGAACATGATGTGGGCCGCGCCCGCATCATCGAGGTGCTGGAACAGATGGGCGAAGAGGTGTCGCCTGTGCTGCGGGACGGGTGGAAGGCGTAGCCGGGCGCGCTGGCAACGCAGCGCGTTGTCAGCCGACTCCGGCAAGCCCGGCCGGCGAGCCGGCGGTGCGGCTTTGCCGCGCCAGAGGCTCGTTCGACGTCACGTTTGAGGACGCTGTTCATGAAAACCGCCCTTCTCACCCTGTTTGCCCTGCTGGCAACGCCAGCGCTGGCGGCGGAGGACACGCCGCCGGATTATCGCGACCCGGCCAGCTGGCTGTGCCGGCCCGGCCAGAATGACCCGTGCAGCGGCGAGGCCAGCGCCACGCGGGTTGCCGCCGATGGCAGCGTGAGCCTCGATCTGCTGCCGGCCGCGAAGAAGCCGAAGATCGACTGCTTCTACGTCTATCCCACCGTGTCCACCGATGCCGCGCCCAACAGCGACATGGAGGCCGATCCGGCAGAGCGAACCGTGGCACAGGCGCAGGCCGCACCCTTCCGGCAGGCCTGCCGCGTGTTCGCGCCGCTGTATCGGCAGGTGACGCTGGCTGCCCTGCGCGATCGCATGATGGGCAAGGGCGAAGGCGGGGACCGGCTGATGGCCTTCAACGACGTGAAGGCGGCGTGGGCCGATTATCTGAAGCATGACAACAAGGGGCGCGGTGTCATCCTGATCGGGCACAGCCAGGGCAGCGGCGTGCTGAAGGCCCTGATCGCCAGCGAGATCGAGGGCAAGCCGGCCGCAAGTCGCATGATCGCCGCCTATCTGGCCGGGCACAATGTGCTGGTGCCCGAAGGCCGGGATGTTGGCGGCGATCTGAAATCCACGCCGTTGTGCCGCAGCGCTTCACAGACCGGCTGCGCGCTGGCCTGGGTCAGCTTCCGCGATACCATGCCGGTGCCGCCCGCCAGCCTGTTCGGCCGTCCGCCCGCGGGCAGCCCGGCGGGGATGCAGGTGGCCTGCACCAACCCGGCCGCCCTGATCAGCACGCCTGCCGGCGTTGGCCGGGCCACGCTGCGGCCGCTGATGGTCAATCGCACCGGCATCGTGGACAGTGGCAACCCGCCGCCGAAATGGGTGAAGGGCCGCAACATCTACACGCCGTTCGTCGCCCTGCCCGGCTTGCTCAGTGGCGAATGCGTGGCGCGGGAAAATGCCCATGTGCTTTCGGTGGGCATCAATGCCGATCCCGCTGATCCACGCACCGACACGATCAATGGTGATGTGGTGGTGAACGGCCAGACTGTACCGGCCTGGGGCCTGCATCTGGTGGACATGAGCCTGGTGATGGAGGATCTCGTCGATCTCGCCAGACGGCAAGCTGAGGCCTGGCAAAGGCAGGGCGGCCTGCGGCGACGCGGCAAGTAACCGTTCAGCTTGGCCCTGCGTATAAGGGCGGCATGATTGATCGTCGCACCTTGTTTGTGGGCGCCGCTGCCCTGCCCTTCGCTGCCCCGGCACTGGCTGCCGCGCCCCCGTCCGGGCGCTTTGCCGTTTCGTTCACGCCGGCCCAGTGGCAGCAGAAACTGGGGAAGGATGCCTATGCCGTGCTGCGCGAACAGGCCACCGAACGGCCGTTCACCTCGCCGCTGAACAAGGAAAAGCGCGCCGGCACCTTCACCTGCCGGGGCTGCGGACAGCCGCTGTTCAGTTCGGCCCACAAGTTCGAGAGCGGCACCGGCTGGCCCAGTTTCTGGCAGCCGATCAGCAAGGCGGCGATCGGCACCAATGTGGATCGCAGCTATTTCATGGTGCGCACCGAAGTGCATTGCAGCCGCTGCGGCGGGCACCAGGGCCATATGTTCGATGATGGGCCCAAGCCCACCGGCCTGCGCTATTGCATCAATGGTCTGGCGCTGGCCTTCGTGCCGGCGAAGGCTGCCTGATGCGCGCGCTGTTGATCGCCGCCGCCCTGCTGGCCGCCCCCACTGGTGCTGCGGAGCGCATGGTGCTGGCCCCGCCCCCAGCCGTTGATGCGCCACTGGCCAAGGGGCCGCTGCAGAAGGCGGTGTTTGCCGGCGGCTGTTTCTGGGGCGTGGAAGCCGTGTTCGAACGGGTGAAGGGCGTGAAGTCCGCCGTGTCGGGCTATGCCGGCGGATCCCGGGCCACTGCCAGCTATGAA
>JALOSK010000036.1 GCA_025458465.1 Sandarakinorhabdus sp.
CGAATACCCGCCGGCTGCGCTGGCGCTGGGGCAGAGTGGTTCCGTTGGCTATCGCCTGCTGGTGGATGCCCAGGGGCAGGTGGAGAGCTGCGATATTGTCGAGAGCAGCGGCCATGCCGCGCTCGACAAGGGCACCTGCGATCTGGTTGCCCGTCGGGCCCGCTTCGTGCCGGCGCGCGGCGTGGACGGTGCCCCAATGGCCTGGAGCTATCGCGGCCGTATCAAGTGGATGTTGCGCACGCCCTGATCGGGCAGGCCACGCAGTTGTTTCGAATCGCGCCGCGCGAATCTTGCCCGCAAAGCGCCTGGAACACCCCTGAAACGGCAAAAATCTGCATCCGATTCGGCGGCGATTCGGGCGGAATTGGCCGTCCTTGAGGGGCATTTTCGCCCGATTTCACCGCTTTGGCGGCATTTTCTGCAGGCTGCGAAAATTTTTTTTGCAACTGCAAGGCCGCTGATCGGGCCGTTCCAGAAGCATGTGTTGATGAAGGGTTTTCATCCATCAACTGCTTTACACATTGTTGTCAGCGATACTTCAACACGCGGAAATATGGTGTTTTTTCGGTGGGTTTACGGGATGCAACAGGTGTTGCGGAATGGTTTCCCGGAGGTCGCAAGTGTTTGCTGTAACAGACGAAAGTATATTCGAAAACGACCGGCAATAAATGCTAATATCCGCTAACGTTAATGAAATTTACCAAAATATTCGCAAGAAATCATCCCCGAATTCGATATTGTTCTCGTCGATGCGGACGTATATCCAGATGCCGGGATACTGGCCGGAAGGAAGCAGTGGTTTTCATCCGATCGGCATCAACGGTGGTCCCTCCCGTTCACGTGTTGCGGAACGGGATCGTCAAACCGGCTGCGGCCGCAAACAGTGGGAAGTAGTGTCATGATGAAGTTCCTCAAGGCTCTGAAGAGCAACAAGTCGGGCGCCTCGGCTGCCGAATACGCCCTGATCCTCGCCGTCCTGGGCGGCATCACCATCGCCGGCGCCAACGCCGTGGGTGGTGGTCTGACGACTGCGTTCGGCCGCGGCGCGACCGATCTGAACAGCGCTGCCACCGCTCCGTAAGAGCAGGGCCTTTGCTGCGGCTGGCCGGGGTTCGCCCCGGCCAGCCAAAGCAGCCAGCGGCTGCCGCAGCCAGCGGCAAATTTCAGGCGCAGTCGGCCGCGCCGCGATGATCGGCATCACGATCACCAAAATGGCTGAAACAGTTTTTAGCGATATATCAACTATCTTGCCTATAATGCTTGTGTAGCGTGCGAAGTCCGGTGCGGCGTTTCGGCCCGGTCTGCGCAAGAAGGGTGCCGCGTTGGGCGAGTGGTCCAGGCACCAGTGTAAAGGTGGCGTACTGGCGTAGCTGTCAAGCAAAACGGCGTTCCGGCCGTAACCGTCGGGGCGTCCATTTGCAGAGGGGCGAGCAGTGCACACGGTTTCTGACATCAAGATGGGGGCGGCGATCGCGATGATCGCATCGATGGCGGCCGGCCCGTGCGGGGAGGTCGCCTGATGCGCCGCTCCTCGATCATCATGCTGATTGCTGCGGTGGCGCTGGGCCTGGTGGCCGTGCTGCTGTCGCGCACCGTGCTGTCCGATTCCGGCGGCCCGTCCATCGCGTCGGGGCAGGGTGCCGTTCGCACCGTGCCGGCCGTGGTGGCAGCGGCTGACATCGGCTTCGGGGAGAAGCTGACGCCCGAAAAGCTGAAGGTGGTGGATTGGCCCGCGGATACGCTGCCCCAGGGCAGCTTCCAGCGCGTGGACGAGCTGATCACCGGCCAGGGGCGCGCTGCAATGCGCCCGATCACCGCCAATGAAATTCTCACCGTGAAATCGCTTTCGGAAGGCGCGACGCGTCTTTCCACGGCGCAGTTGCTCAACCCGAAGATGCGCGCCGTTGCGGTGCCGGTGACCGAGGTGACCGGGGTTTCGGGCATGCTTTACCCGGGTGACCGCGTGGACGTGTATTTCAGCCGCCAGCCGGAAGAGGCGCTGCCCTATTCCGAACTGCTGGCGCAGGACGCTCGCGTGCTGTCCGTTGGTCTCGACATGAATGTCGGCAAGGACAAGCCCGAGGTGGTGAAATCCGCCACCATCGAGGTGACGCCGCTGCAGGCGCAGAAGATCACGCTGGCGCTGGCTGCCGGCCAGATCAACCTGGCGCTGCGCCACTTCACCGATGAAAGCCGCGTGCGCCTGCAAACGGTGCAGGTGACCGATCTGAACGATGGCACCGTGACCCGGCTGGTGCGCAAGCCGCGCGCCATGGGTGGCCCTGATTACGACGGTGAGCAGCCCGCCGCGCCGGGGCGCGTGGGGCGGCCGGCGATCCCGCCCGGCAAGGGCGTGACGGTGATCCGTGGAACTGAATCCAGCATCCAACCGGTGATTGGCCAATGATGAAGTCGATCCTTCTTGCCGCAACGGTCGCGCTGGCGGCCCAGGCGCCCGGTCTTGCCGCTTCGGCAGCGGCGCAGGCCAGCATGGAAGCCCGCACCGGTGCCGTGCTGAACCTGGCGATCAACAAGTCGCAGACGCTGCGGGTGCCGCGGCCCTTCGCCCGCATCGCCATCGGCAATCCCGAAGTGGCGGACGTGCAGCCGGTGACGAACAGCTCGGCCTATCTGCTGGGCCGCGCCATCGGCACCACCAACCTCACGCTGTATGACCGGCAGGGCCAGGTGATCGCGGTTGTCGACGTTGTCGTCGGCCCCGATGCCATGGGCCTGAAGCAGAAGCTGGCCGATCTGCTGCCAACCGAAAGCATCGGCGTGCAGGTTGCCAACGACATGGTCGTGCTGTCGGGCACGCTGTCCAGCGCGGTGGCGGTGGAACGGGCGATGACAATCGCGGAAGCCTATGCGCCCAAGAAGGTCATCAACTCGATGGGCGTGGGCACCGCACAGCAGATCCTGCTGGAAGTGCGCTTCGCCGAAATGCAGCGCGGCACGGCCAAGGCGCTGGGCATCAACAGCGTCGGCTTCGGCAACAATGTGCCTGGCAGCACGGCCAACAACGGCGGCACCATCACGTCGCCCGGCACCGGCCTTGGCACCGTTGCACAGTTCGGCGCCACCTTGAATTTCCCCAACCTCGGCATTCGCCTGCAGGCGCTGGAACAGCAGGGCCTGATCCGCACCCTGGCCCAACCGAACATCATCGCCCTTTCGGGCGAGACGGCCAACTTCCTGGCGGGCGGCGAATTTCCGGTGCCGACCGGTGTGCAGCTGAACGGCCAGGTGGCGATCGAGTTCAAGCAGTTCGGTGTTGGCCTCGCCTTCACGCCCACCTTGCTGGATGATGGCCTGATCAACCTGCTGGTTGCCCCGGAAGTGTCCAGCCTTGATCCGGCTGCGGGCATCGACATCGGTGGCCTGCGCATTCCCGGCCTGAAGGTGCGGCGTGCGCGCACCACGCTGGAACTGCGTGATGGACAGACCTTCGCGCTGGCCGGCCTGATCCAGAATGATTTCCGCGACACGGTCAGCAAGGTGCCGCTGCTGGGCAGCATCCCGATCCTGGGTGCCCTGTTCCGGTCGCAGAGCTTCGAACGGCAGGAAACCGAACTGGTGATCCTGGTGACGCCGCGGATCGTGCGCCCGGTTGCTGCCGGCACGGCCCTGCAGATGCCCACCGATCGGGTGCAGGAACCCGGCGACGCCGAATTTTTCCTGCTCGGCAAGAGCGAGCGGCTGACCAAGCCCGGCCCGGCCCTGCCGTTGCCGGGCCCGGCCAGCGCCATCAACAAGCCCGGCGGGGTTGCCGCCGATCACGGTCACATCGTGAGGTGAACCATGCGTAGCGTCAGCCTGTTTCTCGTTCTTGCCGTGATGGCGGCCCCGGCGGTTGCCCGCGACAAGGGGGTGGGCCTTGTGACCCAGAACAACATCGCCGCGATGACCGTGGATCTGACCCCCAGCTATGCCGGGGTGAAGCTGGAAGGCAGCGCCGGTACCCAGGCTGAAGGCGCCGTTTCGCGGTATCGCGCCGGGAAGGTGAAGCCGTTGCTGCCGTTGTCCGGTCGGTCTGCCGTGGGGGCGGCCGGTGTGGGTGGCGGCGGTGGCCAGGGTGGCGGTGGCGGCGGCGAACGCGGGGGACAGAACTGATGGCTATGCTGGCTCGCCTGGGCGCCCTGGCGGGGCGCAGCACACAGGAAGACGCGCAGGTGAATGGCGGGGACGATGCCGCCGCGGTGCGCGTGACGATGATTCTCGCCAAGGACACGGCGGCCCAGGCCGATGTGGCGCGGATCGGCCTCCCCGATTGCAGCATCCGCAGCTTCGATGGAACGCTGGACAGTTTCGCCGCCAATGGTCCGCTTGTCCGCCGCACCGACATGCTGGTGATCGAGATCGATCCCGACGACACGGCGGCGCTGGCCGCGCTTGAACAATTCGCCGCCGGCCCCGGCAGCCGCATGGCGGTGGTGGCCGCAGCGCGTGACCTGACCATCAGTGCCACGCGCCGCTTGCTGCGCTCCAGCATTGCCGATGTGCTGCCGGTGCCGTTCACCCACGAGGAACTTGGCCAGGCCGTGGAAACCGCGCGCAGGGGCCTGGCCCAGCGCCAGACCGGCGACGGCAGCGGCGGCAAGCTGGGCAACATCGTGGTGTTCCACGGCGCACTGGGCGGCGTGGGCACCAGCATGATTGCTGCCCAGGCCGCGTTGCAATGGGCCGAAAGCAAGCAGGTGCTGGTGATCGATTGCGACATGCAGCGCGGTTCGGCCGCCCTGTATCTCAATCTGAAGCCGCGCCTGACCCTGGCCGATCTGATCGAGGCCGACGACCGGCTGGACGTGGAATTCCTGAAGATGGTGGCGGAACGTCACCAGTCCGGCCTGTCCGTGGTGGCGGCCCCCAGCGACATGGCGGGGCTGGACACGATGACGCCGGAGTTCCTGGAACGCCTGCTCGATCTTGCCGCGCAGAACTATGATCTGGTCGTGCTCGACATGCCGGGCGTCTGGATGGACTGGACGGCGCTGGCCATGCAGAAGGCCGACATCATCGCGCTGGTCACGCAATTGACCGTGGCGGGCGTCCAGCAGGCGCGCCGCCAGCTGGACGTGATGGAAGCCAACGGCCTTGGCGAGCGCGTGCGGGTGGTGATGAACCGCATGACCGCCGGCCTGTTCGGCAAATATGACACCGAGGAAGCCGCCAGCGTGCTGCGCTTCCCGGTGCACTTCGCCCTCGCCAATGATTTCCCGACCGTCGCTGCCGCCCTGGATGAAGGCGTGCCGATGAAGAAGATCAAGATGAAGGCGCGGATCGACAAGGAAATGCGCCAGATGACCAGTGCCATGGCGCAAGACATGGCTTCGGCCAACGCGGTTGCGGGGGCCTGACCATGATCTTTCCGACCCGTCGCAAGCCCAGCGGTGATACCCCCGCCGCACCGACGACAGAGAACCCGGTGGCGCCCGCCGCCAAGCCGGCCGCCGCCCCGGTGGTGAACATCCGCGACAAGCGCCGCGATGATTACACCGAACTGAAGGTCACGCTGCACCAGCAGCTGATCGACCGCATCAATCTGGCCGCTCTGGACACCATGACGCGCGATCAGATGCAGCGTGACATCGGTGACATCGTTCAGGAAATGCTGAAGGAAAACAACCAGGCGCTGAACGCCAACGAGCGCAAGCAGCTGGTTGAGGACATCCTGGACGAGCTGCTGGGCCTGGGCCCGCTGGAGCCGTTGCTGAAGGATCCCAGCATTTCGGACATCATGGTCAACAGCGCCACCAAGGTGTTCGTTGAACGTGGCGGCCGCATCGTCGAGGTCGGCACCCGTTTTGCCAACGATGGGCACCTGTTGCGCATCATCGGCAAGATCGTTTCCAACGTCGGCCGCCGCGTCGACGAAAGCTCGCCGATGGTGGACGCCCGCCTGCCGGATGGCAGCCGCATCAACGCCATCATTCCGCCGCTGGCCATCGACGGGCCCTGCCTGTCGATCCGCAAGTTCCCGCCCAGCCGCACCAGCATCGACAAGCTGGTGGACTATGGCTCGATGACGGCCGATTGTGCCGCCATGCTGAAGGCCGTCGTGGCCAGCCGCCGCAACGTCATCGTTTCGGGCGGCACCGGTTCGGGCAAGACGACGATGCTGAATGCGCTTTCGGCGTCGATCGGCAGCCACGAACGCGTGGTGACCATCGAGGATTCGGCGGAACTGCAGTTGCAGCAGAGCCACGTGGTGCGCCTGGAAACCCGTCCGCCCAACATCGAAGGGCGCGGTGAGGTGAACCAGCGCGACCTGGTGAAGAACGCGCTGCGCATGCGGCCCGATCGCGTCATCCTGGGCGAAATCCGTTCCGGTGAAGCCTTCGACATGCTGCAGGCGATGAACACCGGCCACGACGGTTCGATGACGACGCTGCACGCCAACACGCCGCGCGATGCGCTGTCCCGCCTTGAGCAGATGATCGGCATGTCCGGCATCGACATCAGCCCGAAATCGGCGCGCGCGCAGATTGCATCGGCGATCAATGTCGTGCTGCAGCTGGAACGCCTGCAGGACGGCAGCCGCCGTGTCACTTCGGTGGCCGAGATCACCGGCATGGAAGGCGAGATCATCCTGATGCAGGAGATCTTCAAGTTCGTGCGCGAGGGCGTTGACGAGAACGGCAAGGTCATCGGCGAGATGCGCCCCATGGGTGTGCGGCCCAAGTTCATGGAAGTGCTCAAGGCACGCGGCTTCGACCTGCCCTCCACGATGTTCGATCCCTTCCGCAAGAAGGAAGGCCAGCCATGATGATGCCATCCTTCCTGAATGGCGAAACGCTGTTCTATGGCGTGGTCTTCCTCGCCGTGGTGCTGCTGATCGAAGGCGGCTTCCTGTGGTATCAAGATACCTATGGCGGCCGTCGCCGTGTCTCCCGGCGCATGGAAATGCTGGAAAAGGGCGCCAGCAGCGAGGAAATCATCACCGCGCTGCGCCGGCAGACGACAGACCTGTCGCGCACGTTGCTGCCGTCGGCGATCAAGTATCTCGACAGCCGCATGAACCAGGCCGGTATCCGCATGAGCGCGCAGCGCATGCTGTCGCTGATGGCCACGGCCACCTTGCTGATCGGTTTCCTCTTCCCGTTGATCGGCGGGGTCACCGGCCAGGTGCAGACTGTCGGTGCGATCCTCGTGCTGGTGATGTTTGCCATCGGCGCCGGCATCGTGCTGCCGATCCTCTACATCAACTACAAGGCTGCTGCGCGGCTGAAGAAGATCGAGGCCCAGTTCCCGGTTGCGCTCGACGTGCTGGTGCGCGGCCTGCGGGCTGGCTATCCGGTCACTGGCGCGCTGGAACTGGTGGTCAAGGAAATGCCCGATCCACTGGCTTCGGAACTCGGGCTGGTGGTGGCCGAGATGAACTATGGCTATCCGCTGCGGCAGGCGCTGGAGAATTTCGCCGCCCGCGTGCAGACGCAGGACGCCAACATGTTCGTCGTCTCCGTGGCGATCCAGACCGAAACCGGCGGCAGCCTTGCCGATATTCTGGACGGCCTGTCCAAGGTCATTCGTGACCGCGCCGCCATGGTTCTCAAGGTCAGGGCGCTGGCATCGGAAGGCAAGATGACGGGCGCCGTGCTCACCGCCATGCCGGTGATCACCTTCCTCGGGGTCTTTTCGAGCAATCCCGAATTCTATCTGTCGGTCAGTGATGACCCATGGTTCATGCCCGGCGTGCTGGGCATGCTGTTCCTCTACACGCTGGGTGTCGTCATCATGCGCCGCCTGATCGCGATCAAGGTGTAAGGTCATGATCAGCACCAATCTTGCCAATCTCGTGGTGATGGGCCTGGTGTTCGTCGCCGTCGTGCTTGTCGTTCTGGCGCTGGCGCCGGCGCTGATCGGCCGGGTGGGCATCAAGGATCGCCTTGCGGCCCAGGGTGGCGGCGCGGCGATCGATGCACCTGGCAGCATCAGGGCCGATCAGGGCAACAGCATGTGGGCCCGCCTGCTGGCCGAAATCGAATCGCGCGGTCTGAACCTGACTGACGAGGCCTCGAACAAGATGGCCGAAAAGCTGGCGCTTGCCGGCTTTGACCAGCCCTATGCGCAGCGCGCCTACACGCTCGCCCGCGCCGCCGGCACCCTGGGTCTGCCGGCCCTCGTGCTGACCTTCATGTCCCTCACCGGGGCCTGGCCGAACGTCACCAAGCTCTACATGATCCTGCTCGGCTCGCTGATGCTGGGCCTCTATCTGCCCGCCATCATCGTGTCCTCGCGGGCGGACACGCGCGCCAAGGAAATCCTGAACGGCTTTCCCGACACGCTCGATCTGCTGCTGGTCTGCCTCGAAGCCGGTCTGGGCATTGATGCCGCCTTCAGCCGCGTCGGCTCCGAAATCGTCGGGTCGCATCCGTTGCTGGCCAAGCTGTTCGGGCAGGTCAGCCTGGAACTGCGCGCCGGCCGCAGCCGTGAGGATGCGCTGCGCCTGCTGGCCCGCAAGAGCGGCGTCTCGGAAATCACGGCCTTCACCACCCTGATCATCCAGTCCGACAAGCTGGGTGCATCGGTGGCCCAGGCGCTGCGCATCTATGCGGCGGAACTGCGCGAACAGCGCCGCATGCGCGCCGAGGAAAAGGCCCATCGCATCCCGGTGCTGCTGTCGATCCCGCTGGTCTGCTTCATGCTGCCCACCATGATCGCGGTGCTCATGCTGCCGGCCGGCATCAACATGAAGAACCAGATGGCATCGGTGGACAAATGAAACAGAAAACCGGCTTCATCCTCGCACTTGCATCGGCGGCGCCGGGCGTTGCCGGAGAGGTTGCGCCCGAAGCGCGCATGCTGGCCACCGATGCGGTTGGCATCGGGCTTGCCGCCACCGCCAACGCGCAAGGCGTGGCCGCCGCCCTTGATGAGGGCCGCGCCCTGTTGATGGCCGGCAATGCCGCGCAGGCGGTGTCGGCCTTCCGCCTCGCGATGACGGCGGATCCAAGTTCGGTCCCGGCGCTCAATGGCCTTGCCATCGCCTATGATCGGCTGGGCCGCAGCGATCTGGCGCGGCGCCACTTCGAAATGGCGCTGTCGATCGAGCCGGAGGCTGCCGACATTGCCTATAATCTTGGCCTGTCGCTGCATCTTGCCGGTGATCATCGCGCCGCCGTGCCGTGGTTGCAGCGGGCCTCTGGCGGTGATGACGGGCGGGCTGCCACCGCCGCGCGCCGTGTGCTGGCGCTGATTGCCGCCCGACTCGAAGCCGAGGCCAGCGGCCAGCTGCCGGCCAGCCCGGCGGCCGGCGATGCGCCGGTTCGGGTCGCCAGCGCCCGCATCGACATGGCCAGCACCGGCGAGGCCGTTCTGGTGCTGCCGTCTTCGGTGGCTCACCCCGCTGCGCCGACACCGGTTCTGGCCCGTTCCGCAGCCCAGCCACGGGCCTTGGCACTGTCTGTGCCGGTGGCACGCCTGGCGGCGGATGCGCTGGCCACGGCCACGGCTGATGTTGCCGGCCTTCATGTCAACTTGCCGGCACTGGCGACGGATGCCGATGCCGCCCCGCAGCCGCGCGCCGCAGTGGCGCCGTTGGCGGTGCGGGACGTGATGGCTGCCCGTCTTGGTGCGCTGGCCGCGCTGACGATCCCGCTGGCTGTGCCTGCCGTTGCAACGCCGGCGTTCGCGCCGCCGCCGGTGGTGGAGGCGCTGGCCGATGCACCCGCCGTGCCCGATGCGCGGTCCGCACTCGCCGTCGATTCCGATGCCGTTGCCGATCCCGGTGTTAGGGCGCTGGCGGCAACTGCTGCGCCAGCACGCGCAGCACCGGTCCTGCCGCTGCCGCGCGTGATCACGCTTGGCGATGCACCGCCGGATTTCGCCGACCTGTCGGCCGGAGCGGCGCCGACGCAGGATGCGCCTGCGCCCGCGCCGCTGCGTCTGCTTGATCTTGCCGCGCTGCCGCTGCTGGCAACGGCCACGCCGCTGCAACCCCTGCCGCTGCTGGTGCCGGCGCGCATTGCGGTCGACTGGCTTGCCGGCACCGATATCGAAGCCATTGGGCCCGGCCAAGAAGCCTCCCTGCAATCGCGCCTGATGGACGCCCTGCTGGCCCAGGCCGATCTGGCCGATACCATCGATCCGCAGGCGGTGCGGATGGCGATCAACCGGCTGGAAGCGCTGCTGTCGCGCATCCGGGATATCACAGGCGAGATGATGAATGCCTGACGGGAATGATGATGGCCGCGATCTGATGACCGAACTTGGCATCGGCCAGGTGCGGGACGATCTGCAGCAGATCCTTCCCCCGCCCCGGCCCGGGCTGCTGTCGCGCATGCAGCATCTGATGTTTGCCGCCCTGCTGGTGGCGCTGGCGCTGGCGCTGGCCGGGCCGGCCCTGGCGGCCAAGCGCAAACCCGTGCTGCCTGTTGCGCCATTGGTGGTGGCGCCGCCCACGCCTGCGGCACTGGCGTTGCTGGATGCCGCGATTGCCGATGGCCGGCTGGAGGATGCGCGCCAGATGATGGCGCCGATGTGGGCCAGTGGCGCGCCGCAAGTGACCTTGCGCGGCGCGGAACTGGCGTTGGCCGCGGGCTCGCTGCCCGAAGCGGCGGATGGTTTCTTGGGGCTGGTGGACGGGCCCCTGGCGGCTGCGGCCCGGCAAGGGTTGGGCATCACCCGGCTCAAGCAGGGCCGCGCCGCCGAAGCCAAGGCGGAACTGGAACAGGCTGTGGCGCTTGATCCGGGGCAACCGCGGGCATGGAACGCGTTGGCCGTGCTGGCCGATCGCAGCAGGGACTGGGCGGCCGCCGATGCCGCTTATGCCAAGGCGATTGCCGCGGCACCCGGCGATGCGTCGCTGCTGGCCAACCGCGGCTGGTCGATGCTGATGCGCGGGCATCCGGTTGCCGCAGAGCGGGATCTGGCGGCGGCGCTGCAGATGGCGCCCGGCCTGCAATCGGCGCGCACCAACCTGGCGCTCGCCCGGGCCATGCAGGGCCGTTACGAGGATGCGTTCCGGCTTTCCGACAAGAAGACGCTGGCCGCCGATCTGAACACCGTGGGCTATGCCGCAATGGCGCGCGGCGATCTTGCCATTGCCGAGGCCTATTTCAACCGCGCGCTCAGCCTCAATCCGCAGTTCGATCGGGTGGCCTGGGACAATCTCCAGTATCTGGCCGAGCTGAAAAGCGCGGCCCGCCCGCCGCAATGAGCCTGTTGTGACGATGGCCGATGCCGGCCTGCTGCTGATGGCGCTGTCGGTGCTGGCTGCCGCCGGCTTCGATCTGTGGCGCTTCGAGATTCCCGATACGCTCACCGTCACCATCATCGCCGGTGCGGTGCTGTTCGGGCTGGGCACGCCGGGCTTTGATTGGGCCCGACATGCCGCAGCCGGCGGTGCCTTCTTTGCCTTTGGCCTGCTGGCGTTCGCGCGCGGCTGGCTGGGCGGCGGCGACGTGAAGATCATGACCGGCTGCGCCTGCTGGGCCACATTGGGCAATCTGATCGAACAGCAGGTGTTGATCGCACTGGCCGGGGGTGTGCTGGCGCTGGCACTGATGCTGGTGCGCCGTTCGCTGAAGCTGGCCGGCGTGACCGGCGAGGATGCGCCGCGCCT
>JALOSK010000283.1 GCA_025458465.1 Sandarakinorhabdus sp.
CGGCCCATGGCCCGCGTCGCCAACTGCATCGGCACGCAGATGGCGGCGATGCCGGCCAGCCACGCCACACGCGCCACAACCCGCGCGCCGCCGGCCGGATCACGCGCCACGGCGCGCGCAAGGGCCGCCAGCGCCGTGCCGATGCCGGGCACCGGCGGCGCCACGAAGCCGCTGGCATCGGGCAACGGTGGCGGCCAATCTGCCGTCGTGGTTTCAGGGGTTGGTGCGGCATCCATCGCGCCCTTCTTGCCGCAAGCGGCTCCGGCCCGCTACACCAGCGACATGGCGCATATCCTGATGCTCGATTCCGGTGTGGGCGGCTTGTCCGTGCTGGATGATGTGCGGGCGCTGCTGCCGGCCATCGATATCAGCTATGTCGCCGACAACGCCGGCTTTCCTTATGGCACCAAGACGGAGATGGAGGTTGCCACCCGCGTCTGCGCGCTGCTGGGGCGGCTGACGGAGCGGTTGCAGCCCGATCTGATCGTGATTGCCTGCAACACCGCCTCCACCATCGCGCTGGCCCACGCGCGGGCGGTGCTGGATGTGCCGGTGGTGGGCACGGTGCCGGCGATCAAGCCGGCGGCGGAACAATCGAAAACCCGGGTGATCGGCGTGCTGGGCACGCAGGCCACGGTGCGTCAGCCCTATGTGGCGCGCCTTTCGGCCGAACATGCCGGTGATTGCACCGTTTTGCTGCACGGATCGGCGCGGCTGGTCGAACTGGCGGAGGCGCATCTGCGCGGCGAACGCGTGACCGCGGCGGACGTGGCGCCGTGCCTTGCCGGTCTGACCGACCAGCCGGGCGGCGACAGGCTGGACGTGGTGGCGCTGGCCTGCACGCACTTCCCCTTGCTGGAGGCACAGCTGCGCGCCGCAGCGCCGCAACTGGCGTTCGTGGATGGCGGCCCCGGCATCGCGCGGCGGGTGGCGTATCTGTTGGGCGAACGGGGTGCGGAGGGTTCAGGGCAGGGGCGCGCGATCTTCACTCGGCAGGATGCGCAGGTTGACGCGCTGGCCCCGGCGCTGCACCGCTATGGCCTCCAGATCAGCAGATGAGGCGGCGATGGCGCTGAACGATGAAGACCTGAAGGCACGCATGAACAAGTTCGTGCCGCCCACCGCCGAACTTCTGGGCCAGGAGATATTGGAGATCGACAGCGCCGCCGGGCGCGTGAAGATGAAGTTCCTGCCCATCGCCGCCTGCCGCAACCCGATGGGCAACATCCAGGGCGGGATCGTGGTGGCCATGCTGGATGATGCCGCGGCGTTTGCCGCCATCGTCAAATCGGGCAAGCGCATCGGCATCCCCACCATCGAGCTGAAAACCAGCTTCTTCGCCCCCGCCCGCGCCGGCGTGCCGCTCTATGCCGAAGGGCGCTGCATCAAGCTGGGCAAGCGCATCGCCTTCATGGAGGCCGACTTGACCGATGAGGACGGCACGCTGATCGCCCGGCTCACCACATCGGCCATCCCCATCGAAATGCCCGATCACAGCCAATTGGTGGAACGCACATGACGCAAACGGCTCCCGAAGTCCTGTTCGAGACGCGCGGCCACGCCTTGTGGATCACGCTCAACCGTCCGCAGGCGCTGAACGCGCTCAACCATCCGATGGCGGTCAGCATTCACCGCGCCATCATCGATGCGATGGCCGATCATGATGTGCAGCACATCGTGATCGATGGTGCCGGCGATCGCGCCTTCTGCGCCGGCGGCGACGTGGCGCTGCTGGGCCGCGAAGGCCGGCAGAACCGCGCCTTGTGGGAGACCTTCTTCCACGACGAATATCGCATGAACCAGGCCATCGCCCGCTGCGGCAAGCCGTGGGTGGCGTTGATCGACGGCATCACCATGGGCGGCGGCGTGGGGCTTTCCATCCACGGGCCGTATCGGGTGGCAACCGAACGCACGCTGTTTGCCATGCCCGAAACCGGCATCGGCCTGATCCCCGACGTGGGCGGCACCCACGCGCTGGCCGGCCTGCCCGGCGAGATCGGGACGTGGCTGGCCCTCACCGGTGCGCGGCTGAAGGCGGCCGATCTGCGCTATGCCGGCATCGCGACGCACTATGTGCCGTCAGCACATCTGCCGACTTTGCGCGATCTCTTGTCCACCAGCCACGAGCCGCTGGCCGACGTGCTGGCGACGTTCGACGAGGACGCCGGGGAGGCGCCGCTGGCCGCTTATCGCGACGCCATCGATTATCATTTCAGCCACGACACCATGGAGGATATCGTTGCCAGCCTCGATCGCGGTGACGACTGGGCGCGGGAACAGGCGGCCACCATCCGCCGCATGTCACCCACCAGCTGCAAATTGTCCCTTGCTGGCCTGCGCGCCGCAGAAGGCGCCACCATCGAGGAAGCCCTGATCAACGAATATCGCATGGTGTGCGAGATCCGGCGCGGCCACGACTTCTTCGAAGGCATCCGCGCCCAGCTGATCGACAAGGATCGCAATCCGAAATGGAACCCGGACACGCTGGACGCGGTGAGCGACGATGATGTCGCCCGCCATTTCGAGGTGCCGGAAACCGGCGACCTGACGTTCGAATAGGCGTCAGGTCACCAGCCAGCCTCAGAAGCCGTCCACCGCCTTCGACACCAGCACGTTCACCGACACGCGGCGGTTCTGGGCGCGGCCTTCTTCGGTGCTGTTGTCGGCCACCGGATCAGACATGGCCATGCCGGTGGGGGTGAGCATCCGGTATGGCTTCCAGCGGCAGGCCTGCTGCAGATGGTTCATCACCCGGCTGGCGCGCTTCTCGCTGAGGTCCTGGTTGAAATCCTCGTTGCCGACATTGTCGGTATAGCCCACCACGAGGATCAGCGCATTCGGCGTCCGCTCCGCCTCGGCCGCGGCCGCGCACAGCGCCTGCTTGGCGGTTTCCGAAAGCACCCACTTGCCAGTATCGAAATAGACGTTGGTGGTGCCCTTGACGTTGTACTGATCGATATCGGCCATGCGGCCGCGCAGCGCTTCGGTGGCCGCCGTCTGTTCGGCAAAGCCTTGCGCCGTGCCCTGGCGGATCATCGTCGCGGTTTTCAGATCGGTCTTGCGGAAGCTCACCTCCTCGGCCACCAGCCGCTCGTCCAGCCGCCAGGTCTTCACCGTCACCGGCAG
>JALOSK010000284.1 GCA_025458465.1 Sandarakinorhabdus sp.
GGCATCGACACGCGATCGGGGTTGAGGAAGCGTTCGAACAGCAGGCCATGTTCCAGCGGATCGAGATCGGTGATCGTCAGCGCCCAGGCCACCACCGAGCCGGCGCCCGAACCGCGCCCCGGCCCCACGGGAATCCCTTGCGATTTCGCCCACTTGATGAAATCGGCCACGATCAGGAAGTAACCGGCAAAGCCCATGCCGTTGATCACGCCGATTTCGAACTCCAGGCGTTCGCGATAAGGCCCGCGCGCATCAGCCGCGATGTCCAGCGTGTCGAGCCGGCCTTCCAGCCCGGCCTTCGCCTCGGCCGCCAGCATCGCATCCTCCCCGCCTTCGGACAGGCGCGGCAGGATCGGCTTGCGCGACGGCGCCAGCACGGCGCAGCGCTGCGCAATCACCAGCGTGTTGGCGATGGCTTCCGGCAGATCGGCGAACAGCGCCTGCCAGTCTGCGGCGGGCTTAAGCCACTGCTGCGGGTTGGAATGGCGGCGATCATGCGCTTCGACATAGCTGGAATCGGCGATGCACAGCAGCACGTCGTGGGCGGCGTGCATGTCGGCCGTGAGGAACTTGACCGGCGCTGTGCCCACGATGGGCAGGCCGCGCGTTTCGGCCAGCCGCAGCAGCGCCGCCTCGCTCTGCCGCTCCACCGCCTCGTTGCTGCGCGAAATCTCGATATAGAGCCGGCCCGGAAACAACGCCTCCAGCCGGTCTGCCATCGCGTCCAGCGGCTGGCCATCGGCCGCCAGCCGGGCCAGCGCGCCATCACCGCCGCCGGTGAGACAGATCAGGCCATCGGTGCGGCCTTCAAGCTGTTCAAGGCGCAGCAGCGGTTCGCCCGCCACCTCGGCCTCCAGATGCGCGTCCGACACCAGCTGGATCAGGTTGGCATAACCCGCCGCATCCTGCGCATAGAGCACCAGCCAATCAAACAGCGGCCGCAGCATGGCGCCGCGCACCGGGGCGATGCCCAGTGCATTCACCATCGGGTTGGCCGCCACTGGGCGCGCCACCGGCAGCATCGCGCCGATCACCGGCTGCACGCCGGCGCCCTTGGCCGCAGCCGAAAAATCCATGGCGGCGAACATGTTGGCGCGATCAGCAAGGCCAATCGCCGGGAAGCCCGCCGCGCGCGCCGCCTTTGCCAACTGGTCAGGCTGGATGGCGCCTTCCAGCATGGAATAGGCGCTGAAACAGCGCAGGGGAACGAATCCAGCGTGGGCCATGGCAACACTATGGCCAGAGCCGCGCCCCGCTGCCAACCGGGCAGGCCAGCGCAGCCGCTTTTGTCCCCAGTTAAATCAGGCGGGCTGCAGGCGGCCCTGGTGCAGGCTGACCACCCGGTCCATGCGCCGCGCCAGTTCGATATTGTGGGTGGCCACCAGCGCCGCCGCCCCGGAGGAGCGCACCAGATCCAGGAACGCCGCCAGCACCAGCCCGGCGGTGGCCTCATCCAGATTGCCGGTGGGTTCATCGGCCAGCACCAGCGCCGGGCGATTGGCCAGTGCCCGCGCCACTGCCACGCGCTGCTGTTCGCCGCCCGACAGTTGCGACGGCTTGTGGGTCAGCCGCCCGCCAAGGCCCAGCGCGCCCAGCAGTTCATCGGCACGCGCCGCTGCCGCTGCATCCGGCACACCGGCCACCATCTGGGCCAGCATCACGTTTTCACGCGCCGAAAAATCAGGGAGCAGGTGATGGAACTGGTACACGAAGCCCAGCCGCTGCCGCCGCACGCGGGTGCGGCCCACATCGTCCAGCGCGCCAACCTCTTCGCCCATGATGCGGATGGAGCCGGTGAAGCCGCCTTCCAGCAGCCCCACCGCCTGCAGCAGCGTGGACTTGCCCGACCCTGATGGGCCGAGCAGCGCCACGATCTCGCCCGGCGCGATGGCCAGATCGACGCCGTTCAGCACATCAATGCGCGCGCCGCCCTGTTCGAAGCTGCGCGCCAGGTTGGTGACCGCAAGCACAGGCTCACTCATAGCGCAGCACCGTCACCGGATCGGTGGAGGCCGCCTTCCAGGCCGGATAAAGCGTGGCCAGGAACGACAGGGCCAGCGCCAGCACGACGATCGACAGCACCTCCATCGGATCGGTCTTGGCCGGCAGCAGCGTGAGATAGCGCACCGACGGGTCCCAGATGTCGGTGCCGGTGAGCCGCGAGACGCCATCGACGATGCCCTGCCGGAAGGTGAGCAACGTGAAGCCCAGCACCAGCCCGGTAGCAACGCCGGCAGCACCGATGATGGTGCCGATGGCCATGAACACCCGCATCACCGCGGCGCGGCTGGCGCCCA
This sequence comes from Sandarakinorhabdus sp., assembly GCA_025458465.1. Classification (GTDB taxonomy): domain Bacteria; phylum Pseudomonadota; class Alphaproteobacteria; order Sphingomonadales; family Sphingomonadaceae; genus Sandarakinorhabdus. The sequence continues at coordinate 2,298 of JALOSK010000284.1, forward strand.
TGGTGCGCAGGATGGCGATATCCCGCGTCTTGGCGCGCACCAGCATGATGAGGGAGGACAGGATGTTGAACACCGCCACCACGATGATGATGGACAGCACCCAGAACATCACCGTCTGTTCCACGACAAGCGCCGAAAAGATGGCCTGGTTGCTGCCCTGCCAGTCGTTGACGACGGCAATGCCAGCCAGTTTTTGGCGCAGCGGTTCCAGCATGAAGGCGGCGCGATCGGGATCGTTGGTCACCACCTCGATCATCCCCACTGCTTCGCCCAGCCGCAGCAAGGTCTGCGCGTCTTCCAGCGGCATCACCACCAGCGCCTTGTCGTAATCGTACAGCCCGACTTCGAACACGGTGACAACGGTGTAGGCCACGATGCGCGGCACCGTGCCGAACGGCGTCGCCTGCCCGGCCGGGTTGATCAGCGAAATCCTGTCTCCCACGCGCAGACCCAATTGCTCGGCCAGACGCGCGCCGATCGCCACCGTGCCGGCACCGGGCTTGAGCGCCGCCAGGCTGCCACCGCGCACATTGTCGGCAATCTTGGGGTTGGAGGTGATGTCGGCCAGCCGCATGCCGCGCACGATCACGCCTTCGACACGGCCGCCATAGCTGCCCATCAGCGGCTGTTCGATCAGCGGCAACGCGCTGGTCACGCCGGGCAAGGCGCGCGCATCGGCCATCACCTGCGGCCAGTTTTCCAGTTTGCCGCCATAGCCCTGCACCACGGCGTGGCCGTTCAGGCCCAGGATGCGATCGAACAGTTCGGCGCGAAAGCCGTTCATCACGCTCATCACCGCGATCAGCGCGGCAACGCCCAACGCCACCGACGAGGAAGATGAACCCCTCCCCCCCGGTTCGGCTGCGCCCCGGCATCAGGTAACGCCGGGCGACCATCCGTTCATAGGCCGTGATCAAACGCGGCTCACCACGGTGTCGATCGGCACCTCGATGCGTTCACCGGTGGCGCGGCGCTTCAGCTCGACGATACCGGCGGCCAGCCCCTTGGGGCCAACAATCACCTGCCACGGCAGGCCGATCAGATCGGCGGTGGCGAACTTGGCGCCGCCGCGTTCATCGCGATCATCATACAGAACATCAACGCCGGCCGCCGCG
>JALOSK010000285.1 GCA_025458465.1 Sandarakinorhabdus sp.
GCCTGGCAATCAGGATCCGCAGGAATTGGATGATACTCATGCGCTCAACACTCCCAAACACCGTCCGACACGACTTGTTACGATCAGAACAGGCGTTCCTTGACGATGATCACGTCGCCCTTCTGGACAAGCTGCGACCCATCGGCATCGACTTCCTTGGCATTGCCGCGGATCAGGCCCACCTTGTCGGCCTTGCCGGTGGCGGTCACGCCGCCCGAAAAGCCGATGGCCTGGCGGATGGTCATGCCCGGCAGGATCGGCTTCATGCCCGGCGAATTGATCTGGCCCTGGATGTAGAACACCTCGGCATCCGGCACGAACAGCGTGTCGCCAGCCAGCACCAGCGGGTTGCTCTTGTCGTCGCCGCGCACGAGCTGTTCCACGTCCAGACGCTGTTCGGCCTGGCCGGCGCGGCGCAGATACACGTAGGTGGCACCGTTTTCCCGCACCCAGCCGGCGCGCAGCAGCACGTCCAGCACGCGCTGCGGGCGATCGAGCGGATAGATACCCGGCGAGGTGATCTTGCCGGCCACATTGGCGGTGCGGCTGGTGTAGGTGGTGATTTCAACGTTCACCACCGGTTCCTTCAGGAAGCCGCCCGATACCAGCTTGTCGGCGATCAGCTTGGCCAGCGTGATGTTGGTCTGGCCTTCGGCCTTCACGTTGCCGATCAGCGGCATCACGATGCTGCCATCGGCCTTGATGCGGGTGGTGATGCCGGCTTCAGGCTGGCCATACACCACCACGGTGATGCTGTCCTCAGGCCCCAGCACATAGCCCGGGCCGATGCCCTGGGCCGCAGCCGGTGCGGCCAGAAACAGCACGATAAACCAGAGACGCGACAGCAACCGGATCATTGGGTCCTCCCGAAACGGGCGCGCAGCGAAAGCAGCGCCGTCGTCGAAGTGAAACTGAAGAAGGCCGGGTTGGAATCCCGGCGTTGATGGGCAATTTCAAACGTCACATCGATCAGCCGCCCGGCCTGGTAGCCGATCTGGCCATAGATGCGCTCAAACGTGTCGTTGATGCGCGCAACCCCTTCCAGCTCGTTGGCAAAGCTGCCGCGATAATCGTTGCGCACGAAGGAGCCGCCAGCCGAAATGGTGATGGCCCGGCCCAGACGATAGTCCACATCGGCGGAAATGGCCGTGGTCAGCGTGTAGAGGGCGCCCAGATTGGCGCTGGATTGCGCCCGCCGATTGCCGGCCAGGCTGAGCGTGAGGCCGGTGCCGGCGCGCAGCACCAGGGTGCCATCAAAGCCGAGCCCGGAGAAGCTCGGCCGGTCAACAACAAACCCAAAGCCGTCACCGATCAACTGCACTGATTGCGATGGCTGGGGCTTGACGGTCAGATAGGACAGGCCGGCACCGATCGTCAGCCGCGATCCCAGCCCGCGCTGATAGCCAAGGCGCGCCGAGATGATGTCCACACCGTCGTTGACGATGGTGGCGCTGGTATCGAGCACGGGCCGATTGGGAAACTCCCGCTGATCCAGCGATCCGGTCAGCGAAAACTGGCCCAGCGCCGGCCGGCCATAGGTCAGGCCGGCGGTGTAGCTGACGCCGCGGTTGCCAAACAGCCTCTGCACGGGCGCGCTGTTCTGCAGATCCGTGTAGCGGATATTGCCGGTGATGCCGAAGGCGCCACCAATCCGGCAGTTGGCGCTGCCACCAATGGTGCGCACACTCTGCATATTGTCTTCAAAACCGAACTGTTCGCTGAACAACGCCAGGCTCTCGCGATATTCACCGGCAATCTGGCCATCACAGCGCTGGCCCAGCCGCCAGTTCACGCCGCCACCAGCGGCAAACCGGTTGCGATTGGGAATGCGATCATTGCCCAGGATGAAGTCCCGGCCCACCAGGCCACCGAAAAACAGATCCTGCCGGCCAAGCGGGATGCCCACGCCGGCCTGCACCTGCGGCGTGACACGGAAGCCATCCTCGCCGTCGAAACGCGAGAGATTGGTGTCATAGCGTGTGGTCACGCCGGCATTGAGCTGCCAGCCACGGCCATTAACCATCGGAAAGGACACCACACCGGCGCCAGCCACGGGGGGATCATCATTGTCCTGGCTGGGTGCGGCCATCACGGGCGCCAGAAACGCGGGCGCCATGAAGAAGGCAGAGGCCGCCAGCAGGATTGCAGCATGGCCGCACAGCCTGGCCGCGCCGCTTTGGCGCTGCAAATCTTCAATCCCCGTGACCATGTCTGCCAATACCCCCTTCAGCAGATGACGCTACACACACTCTACAGGCAGCGTGAAAACAGCACCGCAAGAGGCGCTGCTACACGAGGCTGCCTGCCACGGCAACTGCGAAGCCGCCCGCAATGCGCGCAAAAATGCGCAGAATTTGTTCCATATCCGCCCCATCATGGCAAATCCGCTCTCGCAATGGCAGCAGCTTCGTGGCAATGGAACCCGGCTCGGCCGGCATCGCCCGCGGGGCATCGCGTAGGACCGGCAAGCGATTGCCGGCTGTTGTGACAGGGAATTCAATGATCTGGAAGCGCCGCGCCCGCAGCGAGGATCAGGGCAACATGGAACCGGAAATCGGCAACACCGAAGCGGGGGCAGACGTCGCCTCTGGCGCGTCGGCGGCCAGCATGGGTGCCGGGCCCGGCCCGGCTGACCGTCCGGGCTTCCTGGAGAAATTGTGGGAAGATCGCCCCGCGACTGACAATGATCGGCCGCTACCGCGCTTCCTCGCCTTTGCTTCCGACGATGTGGAAACCGATAGCGCCAGCACGCTGGCCCGCCGCCGCCTGGCGCTGCGCGATGCGCTGGGCGCCTCGCAGCCGGTGATCGGCCGCGAAGCCTTTGCCGGCCGCCATGATGCCATGGCCATGCTGATCGATGCCATCGAACAGCAGCGCGTGCACGTGGTGATCTACGGCGAGCGCGGGATCGGCAAGACCAGCCTGTCCCACGTGTTTGCCGAAACCGCCCGTGAAGCGCGCTACCACGTGATCTACGCCAGCTGCGGCACCGAAGCGAATTTCTCCGATCTGTTCCGCTCGGTGGCCGCCCGCATCCCGCGCATCTATCACGCCTCCGTGCTGCCCAACACGCCCGAAGCCGAGCGTGGGGACAATTTCGACGTGATGCTGCCCCAGCAAT
>JALOSK010000037.1 GCA_025458465.1 Sandarakinorhabdus sp.
GCCGCCATCCTGCAGGCCCTGTATCGCCGTGAGCGCGACGGCGACGGCGCCACCATCGAAGTCTCGCTGTTCGATGCGCTGGCGGACTGGATGAACGTGCCCTATCTGCACCACGCGCTGGGCCAGCGCGACACGGTGCGGGCCGGCGTGAACCATCCGTCGCTGGCACCCTATGGCGCGTTCCGCTGCCAGGACGGCCAGCAGATCATCTTTTCGGTGCAGAACCAGGCGGAATGGCGGCGCTTTTGTGCGCTGTTCCTTGGCGATGCCGCGCTTGCCGACGATCCGCGCTTTGCCACCAACATGGACCGGCTCAGCCATCGCGCGGCGCTGGAGCAGCATGTGCAGGAAGCGTTCGACACGCTGGATGCCAGCGCCGCCATGGCCCGGCTGGAGGCCAGCGGCATCGCCTATGGCCGCCTGAACGATGTCGCCGGGCTGGCCGCCCATCCGCACCTGCGCACCATCACCGTTGATACCGAAGCCGGCGAGCTGCACGTGATCGCGCCGGCGGCACTGGTGGACGGCGCCTGTACCGCAGCCCGCCAGGTTCCCGCGCTTGATGCCGATGGCATCGGCCTGCGCGCCGAATTCGGCTAGGCGGCCACCACCGCCGCTGCGGCCATGCCTGCGATCCGGCCAAGCGTAACGGCCGAGCCCAGCCCCATCGCCGGCAGATAACCCCAATAGGACGGGCCCGACACGCCGCGCGCCGCGCCGCCGCTGGCAAACAGATTGGCAAAGCGCGCGCCGTCCTGGCCCAACACCCGCGCTTCGCCATCAATCTGCAGGCCGCCCTGCGTGTGATAGATGGCGCCGCACACCCTGATCGCTTGCAACGGCCACTGCGGTGGCTGTGTATCGGCCCAGTTGCGGCCTTGCGCGTCATTGCGCCCGCTGCTGGCAGCGGCATTCACATCGGCCAGGGCTTCGCTGATGGCAGCGGCATCGGCCCCCATCACGGCCGCCAGTGCCACCGGATCCGCCGCGTTGCGGATGGCGCCATTGGCCCTGAGCGCCTGCACTTCCAGCGTGTAGGCGTTGTGGGCTTCGATGCGGGCGTCGATCACCACCCACGCCGTGCCGTCCGGTTGTGTCAGCACCGGGTGGACCATGCCGGCAATATCGATCACCTCGTTGGTGAAGCGTTCGCCCCGCCGATTGAGGATGATGCCGCCTTCCACCAGCAGCCCTGGCGGCACGGTGATGCCGTGCGGATCGGCCAGCATGGCATAGCCCTGGTAACTGCCCATGTCGCCCAGCGCGGCGCCGATGGCGGCGCCCAACCTGATGCCGTCACCGCGATTGCCTTCATGGCCATGGTGGCGGGCGGCGGCGGCTTCGGGCATATTGGCCGCGACCATGGCATGATTGGCTGCAAAACCGCCGCAGGCCAGCACCAGCGCCGCGCAGCCAATGGCTTCGCGCGCGCCATCGGGCCGCTCAACCACGATGCCGGCCACGGTCAGTTCCTCGGCGACGATCTCGATCAGCCGCGCCTGCAGCAGCACATCAACCCCGCGTTCGGCCAGTTTGGCGTGCAGGAACTGCACCATATCGGCCCCGCCATGGCCGGGCCAGCCGTGCAGACGCTGGCGCGTGTGGCCATAGGCCGCCCGAAACCCGGCATCCAGGGCAAAGGGGTAGAGAAATTCGCTGGCCAACCAGTCCACGCAGGGACCAGCGCCTTCGGCAATGGCCCGCGCGATCACCGGATCCGTCTGTCCGCGGGTTTTCACCATGATGTCGGCAAACAGGGTTTCGGCATCATCGGCGATCCCGGCGGCCGCCTGCGCCTGCGTGCCGGCGGCACAGACCAGCCCTTGCGACATGGATGTGGTGCCGGCGGGGCTGGCATCCTGTTCGATCAGCAGCACCTCAGCCCCGGCCGCCCGCGCCGCCAGCGCCGCCACTGCGCCCGAAGCGCCGCCCCCGACGACGATCACCGGCACGCCATGTTCGAACTGTGGCCGTGCCGGCGTTTGTGGACTGCCCCCGATCATCCTTCGCCCTTGGCTGGAAATCGCCGCACTCGCAATTGTGGCTTGGCGGTTTGCGCGGCTTTTGCCCTGCTGCAGGTGGAAATCTCCACACAGCGAACAGTCTGGCGGGTGGCAGCCGGGGCTTGCAATGCGCCAGATTATGGTTTGCAAATCATGTGCCCGTGGCATGCATGAGGGTCTTATGAACGCGATGCTCAACACCTTCCAGCAGGCAGACCATCCCGTGCTTCCCAAGGCCGATGCAGACGAACGGGCCCGCCAGGAATTCACCAAGAGCCTGAAGGGCTTTGTGCAATCAGGCCTGCTGCCGGGCCTGGGCCCGGTGTTCGGCGCCCGCGCCGCCAAGCATTTCGAACGCGAGCACGGCCGCGCGCCTGCCGATCGCCACGACATACGCAAGGCCATGCTGGTTGATCCCTATTTCCAGACCTATGCCGCCACCAACCGCATTGCGCAGGAATTGCTGTGGGATTCGGTGATCGACAGTATCGAACGGCAATTGCCGGCGCTGGAGGCAGAGGCGGCGGCCCTTTCGGCCACAGCGCGGGCGCCGCTGGAAACCAGCCCGGATTTCGCCACGCCGCGCTATGTGACGGCGCTTGATATTCACTGCATGCCCGGTGGCTATGCCGAACCGGGCGGCATCGCGGCCGGCGCGCTTTATGATCGCGGCGTCTATCTTTATTCGATGGGCTATATGGGCCCGACCAACGACGACATGGGCCGTTCCGTGGCCAATTATATCCGGCGCCGCATGCCCGATTTCCAGCCCACCCGCATTCTCGACATGGGCTGCACGGTTGGCCATTCCACCCTGCCCTACAAGGAAGCCTTTCCGGATGCAGAGGTGATCGGCATCGATGTCGCCGGGCCGCAAATCCGTTATGCCCATGCGCGCGCCGCCGGGCTGGGCGCCGATGTCGGCTTTCTGCAGCGCAATGCCGAAGCCACCGGTTTCCCCGATGCCAGCTTTGATCTGATCGTCAGCCATATCCTGCTGCACGAAACCAGCGGCAAGGCGATGCCGGCGATCATGCGCGAATGCCACCGTCTGCTGAAACCGGGCGGCGTGATGATCCATGCCGATCTGCCGCCGTTCAACCTGATGGACCCCTTCACCCAGTTCATTCTGGACAACGAGACCTGGTACAACAATGAACCCTTTTGGGGCGCCATGCGCGAGATTGACCAGATCGCGCTGGCCAGATCGGTGGGCTTTGCCGAACCGTACTTCGATACGGCGCCAATGGCGATCATGGAATTTGCCGCTGCGGCCGAAAGCTATACCGAAGAAGCCGCCGAAGCGCTGGCCGAACGCGAGTTCACCGCCGGCGAATATGCGCCAGGCGGCGGCTGGGAAGTCTTGATCGGAGTGAAATCATGAGCCTGCGCCGCGACGCGCGCGGCAAGCGGCCGCAATTTTATGCCGACCCCGCAATGGATCAGGCGATGTCGATGATCATGGTTCTGGCCGAGGAATATAGCGCGCTGCGGGACCGGCTGGATACGGTGGAACGGGTGGCGACCAGCGCCGGCCTCGCCGCCGCGATCGAGGCCTATGAACCGCCACAGGATGTGCTGGAACTGCGCGAGGCCCGGCGCCAGGCCTTCCTGTCGCGGCTGTTCTACCTTGCCCGCAAGGACGCGACCGACGCCGCCGAAAACAGCAGCGACGCCAGTTTCACCGCCACCATCAACGATATTGCGAAGGGCTGACACCATGGCCAGCAGTGCCCGCAGCGAAACCGGCCTGCTGGCGGAACTGGCGGCGATCGTTGGGCCGGCTGGCCTGCTGACGGACGCCGAGGACCGTCGCTTTCACGCCACCGATGTCTTCAGCGCCGGGCAATTGCCGCTGGCCGTGGTGCGCCCGGCCACCGTGGCGCAGCTGCAGGCGGTGGTGACGGCGTGCGCCACGGCGCGCACGGCGATTGCGGTGCGCGGCGGCGGCGCCAGTTATACTGATGGCTATCTGCACAGGCAGGCAGGCGGCATCACCATCGATACCAGCCGGCTGAAGGCCATTCACATCGATGAGCCGAATGCCGTGGTGACGGTGGAAGCCGGGGTGACCTGGGCCGAACTGCACGAGGCGTTGAGCGCGCGGGGGTTGCGCACGCCGTTCTGGGGGCCATTTTCCGGGCTGGCTGCCACCATTGGCGGCTCGATGTCGCAGAACAGCATCAGCCACGGCAACGGGGTTTCAGCGGAATCGCTGCTCAACATCGATGTCATCACCGGCACCGGCGAGATGCTGTCCACCGGCAGCGCTGGCAGCGCCAACGGCACGCCGTTTTTCCGGCATTTCGGCCCCGATCTGGCCGGGCTGTTCACCGGCGATTGCGGCGCGCTGGGGGTGAAGGCGCGGATCACGCTGAAACTGATCCGCCGGCGCGAGGCCTTTGAAGCCGCCAGCTTCAGCTTCTCCAGCTTTGCCGCCATGCACGACGCGATGCGCCTGATCGCCATCGAAGGCGTGGATGACGAGAATTTCGGCCTTGATGCCGCCCTGCAGCAAGGCCAGATCGGCCGGCAGGACGGCGTGGAGGCCAAGGCCCAGATCGCCCGCAGCGTGATGAAATCGGCCACATCATTTGGCAGCGGCGTCAAGAGCCTGGCCCGCATGGCCATCGCCGGTGACCGCGCGCTGAAGGCGGCAAATTATGCCGTGCATTATCTGACCGACGGGGTAGACAGCGCCGAAGCGCGGGCAAAGATGGCGGTGATCCGCCGCATCGGCACCGCCCATGGCACCGAAATCGCCAACACCGTGCCAACCGTGGTGCGCGGCATGCCGTTTGCGCCCCTGTTCAACCTGCTGGGCCCCAGGGGCGAACGCTGGGTGCCGATGCACACGCTGTTGCCGCACGATCGGGTGACGCTGTTCCACAACGCCCTGATGGACTGCTGGGATGAGAATCAGGCGGAGATGGAGGCCCACGGCATCTTCACCGGCGGCATGTTCATGGCCGTGGGCGCATCGGCGTTCGTGTATGAACCGGCAATCTATTGGCCCGATGGGCGCACCATCTTCCACGATCGCATGGTGCCGGCCGAGCATCTGGCCGCCATGCCCACCCACGCTGCCAGCCCCGACGCGCGCGCCGTGGTGGACCGCATCAAGCAGCAGGTTGTGGCCCTGATGCACGCCCATGGCGGCGCCCATCTGCAGATCGGCAAGGTCTATCCGCTGCTGCCCGGCCGCAACCCGGCCAGTGTCGCGCTGCTGAAGGCCATCAAGGCGGCACTTGATCCGCACGCCATCCTAAATCCGGGGGCACTGGGGCTTTGAGCATATCCTTGACGGCACGTGCCGAATTCAGCCGCGGCTGGACCGTGATCGTGGGCGGCGCGATTGGCGCGGCCTTTTCGATTTCGGCACTGCCCTTCTACACGCTGGGCGTGTTCGTGAAGCCGATTGCCGAAGCCACCGGCTGGACCCGCGAGGCCATCCAGCTGGGCTTCACCATCCAGATGATGGTGCTGCTGTCGGTCAGCTGGTTGTGGGGCTGGCTGGTGGATCGACATGGCGCGCGACGCATCGCGCTGATCGCGCAAGTCGGGCTGGCGGCGGCGCTGGCCCTGTTGCCGGTATTGGCGGGGGCGTTCGGGTTGCAAGGCTGGTATCTGGGCTGGGCGCTGGTGGCGCTGTTTGGCGGCGGCACCGGCCAGGCCACCTGGACGCGCGGCATCAGCGGCTGGTTTGACAAGGCGCGCGGCGGCGCCCTGGGGCTGGCCTTGTTCGGCACCGGCATCGCGGCCGTGTTTGCGCCGCCGCTGGTCACCAACATCATCGCCAATCAGGGCTGGCCGATGGGCTATCACCTGCTCGGCCTGTCGGTACTGGTGGCAGGGTTGCCGATGGTCGCCTGGCTGTTCCACGATGCCCCGGCGCCGACTATCCATCAACGGCCATTGCCGGGCGTCAGCCGCAGCGCGGCCCTGCGCGACCGCCGGTTCTGGATCATGCTGGCGGTGTTTGCCGCGGTCACCTTCGGTGTTGCCGGCATCATTCCCAGCCTGGTGCCGCTGCTCACCGATCGCGGCCTCGATGCGCAGACAGCGGCCAATTATGCCGGTTTTGCCGGCCTGTCGGTGATGGGCGGCCGCATCATCGCCGGCTTCCTGATCGATCGTTTCTGGGCGCCATTTGTGGCGGTGGGGTTTCTCGCCATTCCGGCCCTGGCCTGCTTCCTGCTGGTGGGCGATGCCCTGCCCTCTGGCCCGATGATTGCGCTGGCCGTGACATTGGTCGGGCTGGCGGCCGGTGCCGAGTTCGATCTGGTGGCCTTCATGGCCGGGCGCTATTTCGGCATGAAGAATTATGGCTTCATCTATGGCGTGCAGCTGGGCGCGATCCTGGCCGCAACCGGGCTGGCGCCGCCAATTTTCAGCCATGTGCACGGCGTGTACGGCAATTATGATCCGGCGCTGATGGTGGCGGGCGGCATCTTCCTGGTCGCGCCGCTGATCCTGCTCACCCTTGGCCGCTATCCCGACTTCGCCGATGACTGAGATTGCCATTGTCGGCGCCGGCATTGGCGGCCTGGTGCTGGGGCTGGGCTTGCAGCGCAGCGGCCACCCTGTTGCCATTTATGAGCAGGCAGCCCGGCTGGGCGAGCTTGGCGCCGGCATCACGCTCAGCCCGAATGCCGTCAGGGTGATCAACTGGCTGGGCCTGGGCGAACAGCTGCGCGCCGTCAGCTTCACGCCCGACCGGCAATGGACCCAGCATTGGCAAAGCGGCGACGTTCTGCGCGAGGCGCTGCGCGGCGCCGATTTTGCCGCGCGCCACGGCGGTGCCGGCTATTATCATGTTCACCGCGCGGATCTGCACGCCCTTTTGCTGGGCGCATTGCCCGCCACAACCGTGCGATTGGGAAAGGCGCTGACGGCGGTCGATACCGATGGCCGCATGCGCTTTGCCGATGGCAGCACAGTCACGGCCGATCTGGTGGTGGGTGCCGACGGCGTGAAATCGGCCGTGCGGGCCGCCTGTTTCGACACGGCTGCGCCGCAGTTCACCGGCCAGGTCGCCTGGCGCGGCATCGTGCCCACCAGCGCCCTGCCCGAAACGGTTCAGGCGCTGCCGCCGGGCATTCATGTCGGGCCGCAGCGATTGTTCATGCGCTACCCGGTGCGGGGCGGGACGCTGATCAATTATGCCGCCTTTGTCGAGCTGAACGGGTGGCAGGATGAAGGCTGGACCATCCCGTCCACCATCCCCGAATTGCTTGGCCATTTTGACGGCTGGGACCAGACTGTGCGCGCCATCATCGCCGCCACGCCGGCCGGCAGCCTGTTCAAATGGGCCCTGCACACGCGCGAGCCGCTGCCCAGCTGGATTTCCGGGCGGGTCACATTGCTGGGGGATGCCGCGCACGCCATGCTGCCGTTCATGGGCCAGGGGGCGGGCACGGCGATCGAGGATGCCGCCGTTCTGGCGCGCTGCCTCGCTGCCTTTCCCATCGCGGAGGCGCTGGAGCGTTATCAGGCAGTCCGCCGCGAGCGCACCGAAATGGTGCAGACCCAGTCGCGGCTGCTGGGCCTGACGTTTCAGGGCAAGGATCCTGCCAGCCTTGGCCGCGGGCCGCTGCTGAACGAAGAGGCGCTGGGCCTCTTCGACTATGATCCCGTGACAGTGCCGATCTAACGCTTATTGCGGCTGCCGCGCCTGCATCGCCTTGAACCAGCCTGGCAGTTCCGGTTCGGGCGCACGCGGCACCGGCTGTCCGGGCGCCACCGGGGCCGGGGTCTGGGTACGGGCGTACAGCTCCAGGCTGGACAGGCTGGGATCCACCCACTTTTCGGGCGCGGTCATATAGAGCGGGAATTTCTTCTGGACATAATCCAGCGTCTTGCGGTCGATGCGGTTGATGTCGTCAACCGCGCCCATGAAGGTGGCATATTGGCAATGGCCCGGCGTCGGGCCCATCAGCAACCACGGCAGCCACGGGGTCGTGCGGCTCCAGCTGCCCGTATATTCGACGCTGGTCTTCCGCTTGTTCTGCATGTCGTCCCAGCCGATCTGATACAGGAACATTTCGGTGACCTGGTTGAACGGGCTGGCGTTCTCACGCGGCCATTTGGCCGGCGGCAGCGACGATGGGTAGAACAGGTTGATATGGCTGAACAGGTTGAGCGTGGATCCGCGCCGTTCCCAGTTCAGCTGGAACGGCTGCGGCGGCGGCGCTGCCCGGTTGAGCCCGCCATAGCTGGGCGGGGTCGGCGCGAACGGCGTGATGGTGTGATTGAAAGGATCATTGGTGATGGGCACGATCTTCACGCGCTCGCCCAGATAGGGGTTCACCATCTCCTCGATGATCTCGCCGCTGGCCAGATCGGTATAAAGGCCGATTTCGCGCAGCACCTTGCGGTAGCCAACGCCGCTTTCGTGCGGCAGCAGTCTTGCGCACGACAGCATGGTAAAGCCGCACAGATCGCGCACCGCCTCACCGGGGCGGACCCCCTGGATGATCCCCTGCGCCCAGCCATATTTCGTCGACTTCATGTCCGTATTGCCCATCAAGCGGGCAAAGGCGTGCATATTGCCTTCCGGCGTCATCAGATCGAGGAACGGGCCCTTCAGGCGCGCCAGATCGGTGCTGCGGATCTTGGCCGCAGCGCCACTGGCGACAAGGCCGGCGGCAGCCCCGGCAAGGGTGAGGAAGGTGCGGCGGTCCATGATGCTGCTCCTGAAGAAACGGTCTGTTGAGGCAAGAGAAGCACCCGGCCCCTTGGACATCAAGGCCGCTCGCCGCGTCTTGTTCGACTGCCGGATATTTCCGGCTGCCTGCCTGGCTGCAGCGGCAAAATATCCGCTGCACGAACAGAAGCCTCAATATGTGACATCGATGTTGCACGCTGTGTCAGACCGGCACTGTCGGCGACCAAGCGGCTGCGCGTTCCGGAATGTTGACGGGGAGTGTCCAACAGGATCGCGCTGCGGTGGCCAGGACAAGGGAGCGACAGGGCAAGGGCGGTTGGCCCTTGCAGTCATCAAGGGGGTCGGAATGAAGAAGCGCAAATTCGATCGTTTCAGCGCCAGCGTCGTTGCATTGCTGGCCGGCAGCATCATGGCGCCGGCCGCCGCGCAAGCCCAGGCAACAGCCGCTGCCGATGGCGCCGCCGATAGTGACATCGTCGTGACCGCCCGCCGCACGTCGGAACGGCTGCAAGACGTTCCATTGAATGTCGCCGTCGTCAGCGGCGCCGAGTTGCGGGCGCGCGGCATCGACAACCTGATGGAACTGGCGAAGAACACGGTCGGTTTCGCCTTTGAAGCGATCACGCCGATCGTCGTGCAGCCTGCCATTCGCGGCCAGACCAACCTGCGCACCACCTCGCCGGTGCAGAACGTGCCGTTCAACGTGGATGGCATCTATCTGCAGCGTGGCTACATGATCGATCAGGCGCTGCTGGCCGTTGATCGCGTTGAAGTCATCAAGGGGCCGCAATCGGCACTCTATGGCCGCAACGCCTTTGCCGGCGTGATCAACCTGCAGACCCGCGCGCCCAATCTGGACGAGATCGAGATGGAAGCGTCGGGCACGGTTGGAAACAACGATCGCTTCGATGCGCGCGGCCTCGTCAGTTTGCCGCTGATCAAGGGCCGGCTGGCCGTGCTGGCCGCCGTCGCCCATTCGCAGTTCGACGGGGTGTGGCGCAACGAACATCCGCTGGCCAATGATCCTCAGGCCATCACGCGGGGCAATCTGGGCGGCTGGAACAAGGAAAGTTACCAGCTGCGTGTGATTGCCAAGCCGACCGACAATCTGACCTTTGATGCCATGTATGTTCGCACCGAACGTCTGATTGAACAGGTTCCGGCCTATGCGGCGGGCACAGCTGGTCTTGCCACGCTGGTCAACACGCTCAACGCCTCGCCGGTGGGTGGCCAGAACCGGCTGCTGGTCGGCAAATTGCCCGCTGATCCGGTGATTGGCCCCGGTGAAAACCGTCGGCCCGGCCTGATCGTCGATCCGCGCGCCTTTGGTCTGCGCGGCCCCACCGACGTGGTTTCGGCCAAGCTGGAATATTCCCCGGGCGAGGATTGGACGGCGATTTATCAGTTCGGTTTCACCCGTGCCGCCGTCAATGCCCGTGGCAGCCCGATGCGCGATCCCACCGTGGCCATCCCGCCGAATTTTGGCGGCCCCAATCAGGTGTTGTTCGACAGTTCGGGCAATGAATCCAGCTTCCGCGGCTGGAGCCATGAACTGCGCATCGATTACGACAACGGCGGCCCGCTGCGCGTGCTGATCGGTGCAAACTATTCCAAGACATCGGATGTCGAATCCAACGGGTCGGAATTGGCCACGCTTGGTTCGCTGGTTGAACCCGGCCCGCAATTCTTCTTCCCGCTTGGTCCCGGCCTGCCGTTTGGCACCAACGTCTTCCAGCGCAACACCAATCTGGTGCGTGACGAGCGCATCTACAGCGGCTTTGCCTTCGTCGGCTACAAGCCGATGGAAAATCTGGAGATCACGCTGGAAGGCCGCTACACGGTTGAAGATCAGACCAACGTCGATCGCCTGACCCGGGAGCCGACCAACACCACGCTGCAGGCCCTGGTGCCGCCGGTGCAAAGCCAGACCCAGCGCTTCTTCACGCCGCGCGGCTCCATCACCTACCGCGCCACGCCCGACAACATGATCTATGCATCGGTGGGCCGCGGTGTGAAATCGGGCGGCTTCAACGGCTTCGTGCCGTTCCTGCCGCAGCGCAGCTATGATCCGGAAACCAACTGGACCTATGAACTGGGCAGCAAGAACCAGTTCCTCGACCGTCGCCTGACCGTCAATGCCGCGCTGTATCACACGCGCTGGCGCAACGTGCAGACCAACGGCGTGCGCTTGACTGCCACCGGTGCGGCGCCACCGTTCAACTTCATCGTGCCGTCGCTGATCGAAAATCTCGGCGGGGTCAATGTGTGGGGGGCCGAACTGGAGCTGATCTACAAGGTCAATGACTGGATGACCCTGGATGCCGGCGGCAACTACAACCGCGTGCGCTATGCCAATGGCACCGTGTCCCAGCGCTTCGGCGCGTCGGGCAATTGCGATGGCATCGTCTGTTCCTACATCCCTGATCCGATCATCGGCCGTGTGCTGCCGATTGGCGGCAACCAGGTGGAGCGTGTGCCGGCCTTTGATGCCGCCTTCGGGGCCAGCTTCAACGGCAAGCTGAACGGCGACAACAGCTGGTTCGGCCGCATCGGTGCCACGTATGAATCCAAGCAGTTCGTCGATGAAGCCAATCTGGCGTTCGTGCCAGCCCGCTTGATCGTCAACGGCAACATTGGCGTCGATATCGGCCGCTTCAATTTCAACCTGTGGGCCAAGAACCTCCTCGACAAGAAATATATCTCGTCGTCGCTGTTCCTGATCGGCACGGGTGGCGCGGGTTCGGCGTCCTATGTGCCTACGCTGGGCGATCGCCGCACCGTCGGCCTGACAGCCACCGTGCGCTATTGATGCGCTGATGATGATGGCTGGGCGCAGCGGCCTTGCTGGCCGGCACCGGCGCGGCCGCGAAGCCGCTGGCCGGCCGCAATACCAGCCTGACCCTTGGCGACGGCCGTATCGTGCCGGTGCGCATTTGGGAGCCTGCCGGAAAAGCCCGCGCCCTCATCGCCTTTTCGCACGGGGCCAACAGTCGCCCCGACAAATATGACCGGCTGCTGGAACGGCTGGCGGCCGCCGGGTATCGCGTGGTTGCACCCCTCCATGCCGACAGCCCGGATCATCCCGGCGGCGGCACCATAGCCCGCGAAGCCGGCATCCCGATGCGCCTTGCAGACATGCGCGCGGTGCTGGCCCAGGCAGGCGGCCTGCCGACAATTGCCGCCGGCCACAGCTATGGCGCGCTCATTGCCCAGATGCTGGGCGGGGCCGGGACAACGCCGCCCGAACCGGTCAAGGCCGTGGTGGCCTGGTCACCGCCCGGGCCGTTCCCGCCGGCGCTTGCAGCCAGCAGCTGGGCCAGCCTCGCCCGTCCGCAACTGGTGATCACCGGCACGGCCGACATCTTGCCGATGATGGCACCCACCTGGGATGTGCACCGGGTCAGCTTCGACGTGGCGCCTGGCCCGTCAGCGCTGTTCGTGGGGGCCGGCGTCGATCATTATTTCGGCAACATCATCGGTCGCCCCGAACGCACGGAGACCGGCCAGGCCCCGCAGTTTAACGAGGCGGTCGCGCTGACTCTAGCCTTCCTGAAACGCACGCTGGCCGGCAAATCGCTCGCATCGTTGGCCGTGGCTGCCAGGGCCGGGCAGAGCTGGGTCGAGGTCAAGCGCTGATCCGCCGCCGCTATATCGACGGGCCCTGGGGCCAGGTGCATGTCACCGAAGCCCTGCCCGCTGCACCGCTGGCCGGCCAGCCAGCGCTGGTGCTGCTGCACCAATCCCCGCTGTCGGGCGCAATGTTCCTGCCGGCCATGCCACTGCTGGCGGCCGCTGGCTTGCGGGTGCTGGCACTGGACACGCCGGGCTTTGGCGCCTCCGATCCGCCGCCGGCGCCGCCCTCGATCGCCGATCACGCCGATGCGCTGGCTGAAGGCCTTGATGCGCTTGAACTGCCCCGCGCCCATGTGCTCGGCCATCATACGGGGGCTTCGATCGCGGCGGCGCTCGCGGCACGCCACGCTGGCCGGGTCGACCGGCTGATCCTGAACGGCATCGCCCTGCTCAGCCCGGAAGAGCGGGCGCATTTTGCCAGTTTTCGCTTCGCGCCGCTGCAGCCGCGCGCCGATGGCGGCCATCTGGTCGATGCCTGGCATCAGCGGCTGCGGGCGACACCCGGCTGGACCGACATCGGCGCCATGCACCGCCATGTGGTGACGATGCTGGCCAATCCAGAACGCTATTTCTGGGCGTTTGACGCGGTGTTCAGTCACGATCTGGCGGCCGATCTGGCCCGGATCACGGC
>JALOSK010000286.1 GCA_025458465.1 Sandarakinorhabdus sp.
CTGCGCAAGCGCCTGCCCAAGCCCGGCGCGTGGATGGTGAAGCTGCGCGCCATCCTGTCGGTACCGATGTTTCTCACCGCACTGGCACTGGCCTGGGTCCTTGGCCAGCAGGTGGGTGTGAACGGCATGGCCATCGGCCTTGGCGCCACGCTGGCCTTCGGCCTGTTCCTGTGGTGGCTGGGCGCCCGCCAGCATGGTGGAAAAAGCCTGGCCATCCCCGGCGCGCTCAGCCTTGCAAGCCTGGTGGCGGCCGTGCTGCTGGTGCCCACCGCCGCACCGGAAGGCGTGTCAAAAGCCACCACCACCGCTGCCAACGACTTGAACGCGGTGAAGTTCACGCCGGCCGCGCTCGCCGAACTGCGCGGCGCGGGCAAACCGGTGTTCCTCTACATGACGGCGGATTGGTGCCTGACCTGCAAGGTCAACGAAAAGGGTGCCATGGCCGATACTGCGGTGGCCGCGGCCTTCAAGGCCAAGGGCATCACCGTCATGGAAGGCGACTGGACGCGCAGCGATCCTGCGATCTCGACCTGGCTGGCCGAACACCAGCGCGCCGGTGTGCCGGTCTATGTCTTCTATGACGGCAAGGGCGGCGAGACGGAACTGCCGCAGATCCTCACCGCCGAAATGCTGACGTCGCTTCAGGCGTAAAGGGGAAAGCGCCTCCGGCGGGCAGGGACTTGTCCCTGTACCCGGTATTTTTGGCGCCGATCCCTTGAAGCTGGCGCAGCGTTGATTGCCTGCGGCGCCTTGTGTCCAGCAAGCCGCGCCGCAGGCGAAAATTGCGGCAACATCGAAGCTTGTGGGCAGGTCAACAACAACCGGGTGCAGGGACAAGTCCCTGCCCGCCGGAGGCCCTGCTTACCCCTCCCCGTCAAACCCCAGCACCGCCAGCGCGCCATCGGGCAGCGGGCGTTGCAGTGCCGCCGCTTCAGCCCAATCTGCCGTCAACCAGCGGCGCTGTTCTTCCGGCGTTGTCAGGATCACCGGCATCGCCTTGGGGTGATGCGGCGCGACATCGGCGTTGGGCTCGCAGGTGAGGAAGCCGAACAGCGTCAGCGTCACCTCCCCTTCGGCCTGCTTTCGCACCCCGGTCCAGCGGGTGGCGATGCCGGCGAAGCAGGGGGGCGCCTCGCCCGCGTCACGCAGCGCGAACCACAGCGGGCGGTAACCGGAAGCATCGCGCACATGCTCGGCAAACTGGGTGAACGGCACCAGGCAGCGATAGGCCGGCGACAGCCAGCGCCGCCAGTGCGGGCTTTGGGTGTTGCGGATGTTGGTGATGCCACGATCAACCTTGCGGCCTTCCAGCGCAAAGGCCGGGCTGGGCATGCCCCAGCGCGCCAGCTTCAGGATCGGGCCGGCAGTATCGCCCTGCTGCCGCCCTGTTCCGATGATCGGCGCTTCGGCATCCGGATAGAGCGCCGGCAGCGGCGGCAGATTGCCCAGATCATCGCGCACCGGGCCAAGTTCCAGCGCGCGTGCCAGATCACGCAGCGCCTGCTGCCCCTTGGTAAGCGCATAGAGATTGCACATGGCGCGCAGCGTGCCGCGAAGCGCAGCCAGCAGCAAGCGGCCGGCACGGTGAAGCGGCCTGCATCACGCCAATCTGGACGCCATTTTGGCTGGCCCGTGCGCGCTCGGTCGCACGGGCCTGCCGGGTCGGGGCCAACAGGGTTGGCGGTTGCGGTTCCAGGGTTTGGGGGGAAGCCCCGGCGCCAGCGTTCAGCGCACCGGCACGGGGGCGGTTATCGGCCGGCGCCTTCCGGTGCGCCGGCCGATCCGTGAAGGAGGCTCTGCCCCGCCATCAGAACGGCGGCGGCGTGAGGCTCCAAAGGGCAAGCGTGGTGAGAAGGGTGCCGGCAAGGCCCAGGCTGGCCCGCAAGGCGATTGCGGCCCATTTGGCCGGCGGCTGCAGATCAACGCGGCGGTCCGGCACGATATCGTGCCGGGGAAGCAACTGAACTGGCATCAAACACCCTCGCCCGCTTCTGGGTCAGGCCAGGCCCAACCACGCTTTTTGACGAGACAAAACATCGCACAACCGGCACCCGGTCGCGCGGCAAGGCACATCCGAAAAGGGGGTGAACCGGGCGGTTATTGGAACCGGATTGGCGGCAAACGCTGCGCCCATGGCGCCGCCATCTCCAACTGGAACGCCAGATCGAGCAGGCGCGCATCATCACCGCGCCGGCCCGCAAAGTGCATGCCCAGCGGCAGGCCGTTCGTGGCTTGCCAGATCGGCACACTCATCGCGGCGGCACCGGTGAGATTCTGCACCGGCGTATAGGCCACCAGCCGCATCATGTCGGCCATCAACTCTGCCGGCGGGCGATTGGGAGACAATTCGCCAATCTTCACCGCATGGCGTGACAGCACGGGGGTGAGCAGCAGATCATGATCGCCGAAACTGGCGTTGTAGGCATCGCGACAGGCCGCCAGCCGCCCCATCAGCGCCTTCACATCCGCCTCTGCGAGCGCCCGGCCCTGATCCGCCAGATAGCGGGTCAATGGTTCCAGCCGCTGCACGCCATCCGTGCCGAACGCCTTGTTCACGCCCCTGAGCGCATCATTGGCGCCCAGCGCCCACAGCGCGGTGAAATCGCGCGCGAACGCCGCTGCATCGAACGGCCAGGGCACATCCATCACCTTGTGCCCCATCGCTTCCAGCAGGCGGCGGGTGCGGGCAATGCCGGCCAGCACCTCGGCATCTGGCTGTGCGCCATCGGCCGTGGCGGTGATCACGCCGATGCGGAACCGTTCGCCCACCGGGCCAGCCAGGCGCGGCACGGCAGCGCCCAGCCCTTCCGCACCATCGCCCTGCAACCCCGCCATCGTCAGCGCCGCATCGCGCACGCTGCGGGTGAGCACGTGATCCACCGCAATCGCCGCCACGTCATCGGCCTTCTTCTGCCCGGCCAGCCGCCCCCGGCTGGGCTTGAAGCCGAACAGGCCGCACAGGGCCGCCGGGATGCGGATCGAGCCGCCGCCATCATTGGCATGGGCAATCGGCACCACGCCCGCCGCCACCGCCGCCGCACTGCCACCCGAAGAGCCGCCGGTGGAATAATCCGGGTTCCAGGGATTGCGCGTCGGGCCGGCCGCCA
>JALOSK010000038.1 GCA_025458465.1 Sandarakinorhabdus sp.
GGGCGGATTTCCACCACCAATACGCTGCCGTCGGCCATGGCCACCGGCCCTTCCGGAAAGCCAAGTCCTTCGGCGATGATGGTGTGCGGATGGAATGTCATGCCTGTCCTCCCCGATTTCGCCCATGGTGGCGCGGGTGGGGACCAAGCGCAATCGCCGCTTTGTAAGAGGCCACTAAGGCGAATCTTAACCGTAACGCTGGCATCTGGGGTGCCACGGAACAGGGGTCGCCTGGGGGCCACGGCAATGCATGAAGAAAAGGTAATCGGCGAAGTCGTCGGCGTCACCGCCGGCCAACTGCGGCTGCGCATCGACATCGCCGCCACCGCCGCCCTGAAGGACAATCCGGACACGGTGATCGCATCGGCCGGCATGCTGGGCAGCCTGATCAAGGTGGAATCCGGCCAACGCTGGGTGGTGGCCACCCTGCGCGGCATCACCTGGCAGGACAATATCGCCATCGCCGAGGTTGATCTGGTGGGCGAGGCCGCCATCGCCGCCGATCGCAGCATCGCCGGCTTCAGCCGCGGTGTCGGCACCTATCCGCGCGCCGGCAGCCCCGCCTATCCGATGTCCAGCCCGGAATCGGCGCGGGTGTTTTCCGGCGGAGAAGAGCGGCCGCACATCCAGGTGGGCGTTGTCTATCCCACCGCCAGCGTGCGGGCGGCCATCTTCTTCGACACGTTCCTGTCGAAGAATTTCGCCATCGTCGGCTCCACCGGCACCGGCAAGTCCACCTCCACGGCGCTGATCCTGCACCGCATCATCGAAAAGGCCCCGGAAGGCCATGTGGTGATGATCGATCCGCACGGCGAATATGCCAAGGCGTTCGCCAACACCGGCATGGTGTTCAACGTCGAGAATCTCGAACTGCCCTACTGGCTGATGAACTTCGAGGAACATTGCGAGGTCCTGCTCACCAGCGAAGGCGCCGCGCGCGACATGGACCGCGACATCCTCGCCCGCTGCCTGCAGATGGCGCGCGCCAAATCGGTGTTTGCGCAGGGGCTGGATGCCGTCACCACCGATACGCCCATTCCCTACATGCTGTCGGCCCTGTCCGAAGCGCTGCAGGCGGAAATGGGCAAGATGTCGGAAGCGCAGAACGCCACCAACTATATCCGCATCCGCAACAAGCTGGATCAGGTGATGCGCGATCCGCGCCAGCAGTTCATGTTCGATCGGCGCTATTCCAACGATACGATGGCCGATTTCATGGCGCGCATGCTGCGTCTGCCGGTGGACGGGAAGCCGATATCGGTCATCGACCTGTCGGGCGTGCCGACCTCGATCGTCTCGGCGGTGGTCTCGGTGCTGTCGCGCATCGTCTTCGATTTCGCTGTCTGGTCACGCGGGGAACGGCGCCGGCCCGTGGTGCTGATCTGCGAGGAAGCCCACCGCTACATCCCCAACCGCGCCATTTCGCTGCGCTCGCCGGTGCGCGACGTGCTGGAACGCATCGCCAAGGAAGGCCGCAAATATGGCGTGTCGCTGGGCCTCGTCACCCAGCGTCCGTCTGACCTGGCCGAAGGCGCGCTGTCCCAGTGCGGCACCATCGTCTCGCTGCGTCTCAACAACGAACGGGATCAGGATTTCGTCAAGGCCGCGCTGCCGGAAGGCGGCAAGAGCCTGCTGGATGCCATCCCGGCGCTGCGCAACCGCGAGTGCATCATTTCGGGCGAAGGGGTGCCCGCCCCCATCCGCGTGCGGCTGGACGAGCTGGAAGCGGCCAAGCGGCCGATGAGCGATGACCCGGTGTTCAGCGAACTGTGGGTGAAGACCGGGGATGATGCCGAGATGCTGGGGCGGGTGATTGCGCGCTGGCGGCAGAACGCGCGGTAAATCTTCGAAAGGAAGGGGCGTCGCGGCAAAGCCGCGCCGTCGGACGAGTCAAAAAGGGCGGGGTGTTGGCCCCGCCCTTTTCGCTCGCCGTCCGTGCTTGCCGGAGTCGGCGCGCGGCACGCGCGCTCGCCCGGCTACGCAGCAAACTGGTTCATCGTATTATGGGCCCCGCCGGCCTTCAGGGCCGCTTCGCCAGCGAAATATTCCTTGTGGTCGTCACCAATGTCGGAGCCCGACATGTTCTGGTGCTTCACGCAGGCAATGCCCTGGCGGATTTCGGCGCGCTGCACGTTCTTCACATAGCCCAGCATGCCTTCGCTGCCGAAATATTCCTTCGCCAGATTGTCGGTCGACAGCGCGGCTGTGTGATAGGTCGGCAGCGTGATGAGGTGGTGGAAGATGCCGGCGCGGGCGGCGGCGTCGCGCTGGAAGGTGCGGATGCGGGCATCAGCCTCGAGCGCCAGATCGCTGCTGTCGTAATCCACGCTCATCAGCTTGGCACGATCATAGGCGCTGACGTCCTTGCCGGCCTCGACCCAGGCATCATAGACCTGCTGGCGGAAGTTCAGCGTCCAGTTGAAGCTGGGGCTGTTGTTGTAGACCAGCTTGGCATTGGGGATCACTTGGCGGATGCGGTCCACCATGCCGGCGATCTGGCCGATGTGCGGCTTTTCCGTCTCGATCCACAGCAGGTCGGCACCGTTCTGCAGGCTGTTGATGCAGTCCAGCACCACCCGGTCTTCCCCCGAACCGGCGCGGAACTGGAACAGGTTTGACGGCAGCCGCTTCGGGCGCAGCAGCTTGCCGTTGCGGCTGATGACAACATCGCCGTTGCCCACCTGGGTCACGTCAACCTCGTCGCAATCCAGATAGCTGTTGTACTGGTCACCAATGTCGCCCGGTTCGCGGCTGTAGGCGATCTGCTTGGTGAGGCCGGCACCCAGCGAGTCGGTGCGGGCGACGATGATGCCGTCGTCCACGCCCAGTTCCATGAAGGCGTAACGGATGGCACGGATCTTCGCGAGGAAGTCCTCGTGCGGCACCGTCACCTTGCCGTCCTGGTGGCCGCACTGCTTCTCGTCCGACACCTGGTTCTCGATCTGCAGGGCGCAGGCACCAGCCTCGATCATCTTCTTGGCCAGCAGATAGGTCGCTTCCGCGTTGCCGAAGCCGGCATCGATGTCGGCGATGATCGGCACGACGTGGGTCTGGAAATTGTCGATCTGGTTCTCGACGGACTTGGCCTTCACGTTGTCCCCGGCGGCGCGGGCGGCATCCAGATCGCGGAACAGCATCCCCAGTTCGCGGGCGTCGGCCTGCTTCAGGAAGGTGTAAAGCTCCTCGATCAGCGCCGGCACGCTGGTCTTTTCATGCATCGACTGATCGGGCAGCGGGCCGAACTCGCTGCGCAGCGCCGCCACCATCCAGCCCGACAGGTAAAGGTAACGCTTGTCGGTGGTGCCGAAGTGCTTCTTGATGGAGATCAGCTTCTGCTGCCCGATGAAGCCGTGCCAGCAGCCCAGCGACTGGGTGTAGGCGGCCGGATCGGCATCATAGGCGGCCATGTCGCGGCGCATGATGGCGGCGGTGTAACGCGCGATGTCCAGCCCGGTGCGAAAGCGGTTCTGCAGGCGCATGCGCGCCACGCTTTCGGCGCTGATCGCCTCCCAGCCCGGCTTGCCGGCAATGGCGGCGGCAACGGCGCTCACTTCGGTTTGGTAGCTCATACGCGGGTCCTTCACGGCTGCGGTCTGTGTTGTCTGTCAAAAGCCCATCAGGCTTGTGTTGGCCCTGCGCCTGGGCTACGGCCCGGTCAATCCGATTCTGTCAAGGAATCGTGTGAAAATGTCCCGCTTTCGCCAAATGGGCCTGTGAAGGTGTAAAAATATTGACAGAAACGTCCACCTTGCCAGCCACTGATGTCTCGCTCGATCCGCTGGCGAGCGGCCGCAAGATCTTTGCCGGCGCGCGCATCCGCCGGCTGCGCACCGGGCGCGGCCTCACGCAGACCCGGATGGCCGCCGATCTGGGCGTCTCCGTCAGCTATCTCAACCTGATCGAGCGTGATCAACGCCCGCTGTCAGCCAGTTTCCTGCTCAAGCTGGCACAGGCCTATGATCTGGACATCCGCAGCCTGACCGGTGGCGATGATGGCGATCTGCTGGATGACTTGTCAAAACTGTTCACCGATCCGCGCCTGATCGGCATCGACGTGCCGCGCAGCGAGCTGCGCGATCTGGCCGGCCGCTCGCCGGCGATTGCCCATGCCCTGCTGCGGCTCGCGGCCAACGCCCCGGCGCCCGGCCCGGAAACGCCGCCGCCAGGGCCGATTGCCGCCGTCACCGCGATGATCGATGCGGCCGGCAACCATTTTCCGCTGCTCGACGAGGCGGCGGAGCATCTGGCCGACGAACTGCGCCTGTCCGGCCCCGATCTCAATGCCGCGGTGGTGGAACGGCTGCGGGTGCGCCATGCCATCACGGTGCGCGCCCTGCCGCTGGAGGTGATGCCTGGCCATCTGCGCCGGCTCGACCTGCACAGCCGGCAACTGCAATTGTCGGAATCGCTGGACGCTGCCAGCCGCGGCTTTGCCGCTGCCGTGCAACTGGTGCTGATCGAGCTGAAGGGCGAGATCGCCGCCACCATTTCGGCTGCCGGCATCACCGATCCGCTGGATGTGCGCGCTGCCACCGTGGCGATGGGCAAATATGCGGCGGCGGCCACGCTGATGCCCTATGCCCGCTTCCTCGCCGCTTGCGAGGCCACCGGTTATGACGTGGAACTGCTGCAGGCGCGCTTCGGCCGCGGGCTGGAACAGGTGGCGCACCGGCTGACCACGCTGCACCGCCCTGGCGCGCGCGGCGTGCCCTTCTTCTTCCTGCGGGTGGACCGTGCCGGCACCGTCTCCAAGCGCTTTGCACCGGGGGCTTCACCGCTGCCGGTCACCGGCGGCTGCGCCCTGTGGCACGTCTATCATGCCTTTGACCGGCCGGGGGAAATCCGCCGGCAGCTGGTGGAACTGGAAGACGGTCAGCGCTTCCTGACGCTGGCCCGCACCATCCGCACCGCCGCCCTGCCCTGGGGCGTGCCGCGTCCCGGCTTTGCCATCGGCATCGGCTGCGATGTCGCCCATGCCCCCGCCCTGTCGTGGAGCGCCGGGTTGGAACTGAACGGCCCGGCCACGCCCATCGGGCCCGGCTGCGCCGCCTGCCACCGCGCCGCCTGCCGCCAGCGCGGCGCCCCGCCGGCCGGCGCCCATCTCGCCTTCGACGAGCGCCAGCGCGTGCTCACTCCCTTCCGCTTCACCGATGAATGAAAGGCTTTCCATGAGCAGCAATCCCGCGCTTGCCGGCGTTGACATCAAAGGCGCGATGCAGCCCGGTTACGAGACCATCCTGACGCCAGAGGCGCTGGCCTTCGTGGCGCAACTGCACCGCATGTATGAGCCGACGCGGCAAAGCCTGCTGCGCGCCCGTGCCCAGCGGCAGCAGTGGATCAACGAGGAAGGCTTCATCGGTTTCGCCCCGGAATATTCCGCGATCCGCGACGACCGTTCGTGGCAGGTGCGCCCGGCGCCGGCCGATCTGGCCGACCGCCGCGTGGAAATCACCGGCCCCTGCGATCGCAAGATGGTGATCAACGCGCTGAACAGCGGCGCGCGCTGCTTCATGGCCTGCCTCGAAGATGCCTCGGCCCCCACGTGGGACGTGATGGTGCAGGGCCAGGTGAACCTGCGAGACGCGGTGGCCGGCACGAT
Organism: Sandarakinorhabdus sp.; assembly: GCA_025458465.1. Lineage (GTDB taxonomy): Bacteria > Pseudomonadota > Alphaproteobacteria > Sphingomonadales > Sphingomonadaceae > Sandarakinorhabdus. The sequence goes on from JALOSK010000038.1 coordinate 5,600, forward strand.
TTCCCTTGAGGACAAGGGCAAGAGCTACCGCCTGAACGACAAGACCGCCACGCTGATCTGCCGGCCGCGCGGCTGGCATCTCGATGAAGCGCACCTGCATGTTGATGGCGAGCGCGTGGCCGGCGCCATCTTCGATTTCGGCCTCTATTTCTTCCACAATGCGCAAGTTCTGCTGGCCAAGGGCAGCGGACCCTATTTCTATCTGCCCAAGCTGGAACACAGCCTGGAAGCGCGGCTGTGGAACAACATCTTCATCACCGCCCAATCGATGCTGAACCTGCCGCTGGGCACGATCCGCGCCACCGTGCTGATCGAAACCCTGCCCGGTGCCTTCATGGCGGAAGAGATCCTCTATGAGCTGCGCGATCACATCACCGCCCTGAACTGCGGCCGCTGGGATTATATCTTCAGCTATATCAAGACGTTTCAAAAGGACGCCACGAAGCTGCTGCCCGATCGCGCGGCGGTGACGATGACGGTGCCGTTCATGGCCGCCTATGCCGCGCACGTGGTGCGGGTGTGCCATCGCCGCGGCGCCCATGCGATGGGCGGCATGAGCGCCTTTATCCCGGTGAAGGACGATGAGGCCGCCAACGAGAAGGCCTATGCCGCCGTGCGCGCCGACAAGGAACGCGAGGCGAAGCTGGGCCATGATGGCACCTGGGTCGCGCACCCCGGCCTTGTCGGCGTGGCGATGGAGGTGTTCGACCGGCTGATGCCGACGCCCAACCAGTTGCAGGTGATCCCCGACGGCGAGGCGACGTTCGAGGATCTGGTCACCCCGCCGCCCGGCCCGCGCACGCTGGCGGGCCTCACCAACAACATCAACGTGGGCATTGGCTATGTTGCGGCGTGGCTGCGCGGGCAGGGGGCGGTGCCGCTGCACAATCTGATGGAAGACGCCGCCACCGCAGAGATCAGCCGCACCCAGCTGTGGCAGTGGAAGAAGGCCGGCGCCACGCTGGACAGCGGCGAGACGGTGGACGCCGCGCTGATCACCCGGGTGACCGAGGAGCAACTGGCCGTCTACAAGGCCCAGGTGGGCGACAATTTCTTCGAGGCCGGCAAATACAAGGAAGCCGCCGAACTCTTCCGCACGCTGGTGCTGGCCGATCGGCTGGAGCCGTTCCTCACCAACCCGGCCTATGAGTTCTATTTCGCGAAATGAGGATGTGGGCGCCGGGGCCTATTCGCCCCGGTTGCCGCCTTTCGGCGCCGGCACGCCCATTTCAGCAACCATCGCCGGGGTCACCTTGTCCCGATACTTGTTGCCGAAATGGGTGCGGACATAGTTGATCACATCGGCGATCTGCTGATCGGTCAGGCTGCCACGAAACCAGGGCATGGCGCCCTTGCCGCCCGTCACCACCATGATCGGATAGCCGGCGGCTTCCAGCGCGCCGTTCTTTGCCAGGGCCGGGATCTTGCCGGCACCTTCACCGCCGCCTGCATTGGCCATGTGACAGGCCTGGCAGATGTTCTGATACACCTCTGCACCCGGATGCGGGGCCGGCGGCGCCTTGGCCTTCTGGGCCAGCGCCGGGGTGGCAAGCAGGGCCAGTGCAATCAGGACGAAACGCATCTTCAGGCCTCCAGCGCGCGCTTGTGCAGGCGGGTGATCGCATCCAGCGAGGACAGGATCGCGCCTTCCATCCAGCAACCCACATAGGACGCATGCTCGCCGGCCAGCACCAGCCGGTTATCGACCGCGACCAGCGTCTGATAATGTTCCTTGCGGGTGTCCTCGTTCCACATCGCGCAGCAGCCCAGCGTGAACGGCACCCGGCTCCATGCCACGGCGGCACCGCCGATGAACTCTTCCTTGTACCGGCCAGGGTGGAACACGCTGCCCTGTTCCAGCGCGCGCTGGATGCGCTGTTCCGGCGTCATGCCGGCGAACTTGTAGCTGGCCGGACCGAAGGTATAGGCGCCCAGCACCACCGCCGGGCCGTCGCTGTGCATCCCGCCCGATGGGTAGGAAATCATGGAAATCTCGCGGTCGGTGAAGCTGATGCCGCCATAGATGGCCTCGTCTTCTTCCCAGAAGCGCCGCTTGAATTCGAGACCGACCTTCACCGAGTTGGAATAGGGCACGGCGCGGATCGCGGCATCGAGGCCCGGCGAGCAATCGACATCAATCTGGCTGAGAACCGAAAGCGGGATGGTGCAGACGCAATAATCGGCCTCGGTGGTGTTCACGGCCCCGGTGCCGGTGTCGGTGTGGGTGACCGTCACCTTGCCGCCCTGCTGGCTGATGCTGGTGACCTTCTGGTTGTAGCGGATCTTGCCGTCCACCTGCCGCGCGAACCCGCGGCCGATCATGCCCATCCCGCCCACCGGCTGGAACATCGAATGCTGGTGATCGATGTTCATGTGTTGAGCCACGATACGCCAGATGCCCGAATCCATGATGTCCTTGAACGGATAGGCATCGGACGGGATCGGCTCGCCCAGCACGCCGCCACCCTGCGGCCGATCAAAGCCACGCCGGCGCGAGGCCCGATAACTCCTGGTGTACTTGAAGTCCTGATCCAGCGCGCCCCACTCGCGCAGCGCCATGCGCAGGCGATCGGCATCTTCCTTCGTCATCGCCGAATCCAGCGCGCGATTGTCGATGGCCTTCGAAAGCAGTTCGGCAACATTGCCATCCCAATCGGCATGCAGCTCGCGATAGCGCATCGGCTTGCCGCCAAACGCCTTCGACGTGTGAACCAGCGCCTGGTGGTTCATCTGGATGAAGGGCTCCAGCTTGATGCCGAAGGCCTTGCAGTAATGCAGCAGGGCGCGGTGATGATAGGGAATGCGCCACGGGCCGGGGTTGAGATAATTGCCCGGCGCAAAGCCCACCTTCTGTGTCTCGCCGCCCAGCTCGGTGTAGGTGTCACCGCCATAAAGCGACCAGTTCCGGCCACCCGGCCGGTTGTTGTATTCGAGGATCTGGACCTGATAGCCGGCCTTCGACAGCTCATGGGCGGCCAGCATGCCGGCCAGGCCCGCACCCAGCACCACGACCTTCGTGCCGGGCCGTGCGCCGGAAAGGTTGGGTGGGCCGGCGAACTGGGTTTCCCTGGCGTGGCCCAGCACTTCCATGGCCTGATAGAGCACCGCGGTGCCGGCCATCATGCCGATTGCCCGCAACACCTCGCGCCTTGTCGGTGCGCGTCCTGCCCCCATCGCTGCCCCGTTCATGCCTGCCCGTTCCCCTCCCGGCTCGCCGGTCGTTGCCGGATGGCCCGGCGTTGCTGGATGCGCCCTCACTCCCGGGGCGGATAGTGGCGAAATGACGGGGTGTTGCCGCGCTGCACCATGGGGCGCGCCGCCGCAGCGTCAGCAGGCCGGTCAATAGGCTGGCCCGCCATACTCATCCTCCGCCCGGTCGGCGAACTTGGTATATTGCTTGATGAAGGTGAGCGGCACCGTGCCGGTGGCGCCGTGGCGCTGCTTGGCGACGATCACTTCGGCCAGGCCGAAAATGCGGGTGGCCTTTTCCATCCATTCGGCATGTTTCTTGGCGTCTTCGGGATCGGGCTGCTTCAGGCCGTGATAATATTCCTCGCGATAAACGAACAGCACGATGTCCGAATCCTGTTCGATGGTGCCGGATTCGCGCAGGTCGGCCAGCTGCGGGCGCTTGTCCTCGCGGTTTTCCACCTGTCGGGACAATTGTGACAGCGCCAGCACCGGCAGCTGCAATTCCTTGGCCAGCGTTTTCAGGCCGCGGGTGATTTCCGAAATTTCCTGCACGCGATTTTCCGAGCCGCCGCTGCGGGAGCCGGTGAGCAGTTGCAGATAATCCACCACGATCAGCCCGATGCCATGCTGGCGCTTCAGCCGGCGGGCGCGGGTGCGCAGGGCGGCGATCGAGATCCCCGGCGTGTCATCGATCACCAGCGGCAGGCTGGACAGATCGGAGGCGGCGCGGGCAAGGCGCGTGAACTCCTCGTCGGTGATCTTGCCCATGCGCAGGGCCTCGCTGTTCACCTGGCTCTGTTCGGCAAGGATGCGGGTGGCGAGCTGATCGGCCGACATTTCAAGGCTGAAGAAGGCCACCGGCGCGCCCGACGACTTGTCGGGCTCGATGCCGCGTTCCTTGTCCTCGGCAAAGCGCTTGGCACAGGAAAAGGCGATGTTGGTGGCAAGGCTGGTCTTCCCCATGGCCGGACGGCCGGCGAGGATGATGAGGTCGGATTTGTGCAGGCCGCCCATCTTCTCGTTCAGCCCGGTCAGCCCGGTGGTGTAGCCGGAAAGATGCCCGCCCGAACGCTTGGCCTTGTCGGCCATCTGCACGGCTTCCAGCGCGGCATCGCGAAAGCTTTTCACCGCGCCCTGGACTTCACCGGCTTCCGCCACCTTGTAGAGCGCCATTTCGGCGGCCTCGATCTGCTCGATCGGGGCGATATCGCGGCTGGTGTCGCTGGCTTCCGTCACCATCTCGCGGCCAACGCGGATCAGTTCGCGCAGCAGCGCCAGATCATAGATCTGGTTGGCGAAATCGCGCGCCGCCAGCAACGCCGCGCTGTTCTGGGTGAGCGTGGCGAGATAGCCCGGCCCGCCCAGTTCGGCCATCGCCGGATCGGCATCGAACAGCGGCTTCAGCGTGACGGGCGTGGCGGCCATGCCCTTGGCCGAAAGCGACAATATCTGGCTGAAGATGCGCCCGTGCAGGGCATCGGCGAAATGTTCCGGCTTCAGGCGGGCAACCACATCCTCCACCAGCCGGTTGTCGATCATCAGGGCGCCCAGCAGGGCGGCTTCGGCTTCCAGATTTTGCGGCAGCGTGGCCGCATCCACAACGCGCAGCGGCAGGATGGCGGCGCCGGCGCCGGTGGTGTTTTCGGGGGGGAGGGTGGCCATGCCCGCCTTGTCGCGCAAGGGCGGCGGCGGCTCAAGGCCACGGCGGAAATTAACCGGTGGGCGGACCTGTGGACAAGGTGGGGACAATCGCTGCGGGGTCGCAGTCCTTGCCCCGGGCGGCGGGCTCGCGTAAGGCCGCGCCCGTGACCACGCCTCCTGATTATCGCGCCCGATCCGCTGCCCGGCTTGCTGCCGTGCAGGCCCTTTACCAGCACGAGATGGGCGGCGACGCCGTGCCCAAGCTGCTGACCGAATTCCACCACCACCGGCTGGGGCAGGAGATCGAGGGCGCCGAATATCTCGCCGCCGATGAAGCCTTTTTCGATGATGTGGTGAGCGGCGTCACCGCCCGCCGGGACGAGCTGGACGGCCTGATTTCCACCGCGCTGGCCAAGGGCTGGACGCTGGCCCGGCTGGATCGGCCGATGCGCGCCCTGCTGCGTGCCGCCATCTATGAACTGGTGGCGCGGGCCGATGTGCCGGCGGCGACCGTGATCGATGAATATGTCGATGTCGCCCATGCCTTCCATGACGAGAAGGACGCGAAGTTCGTCAACGGCCTGCTCGACACCGTCGCCCGGCAGGTGCGCGCCTGACCATGACGGAGCGGGATTTCATCGCCCGCCATCTTGCCCCGCTGGCCACCGCCCCCGCGGCGCGGGGCCTTGCCGATGATGCCGCCGTGTGGACGCCGCCGCTGGGCCGTGATCTGGTGTTCACCCACGACACGCTGGCCGCCGGCATCCATTATCTGCCCGATGATCCGCCCGGCGACGTTGCGTGGAAGCTGCTGGCGGTGAACCTGTCCGATCTGGCCGCCATGGCCGCAACCCCGGCCGGCGTGCTGATGGGGCTGGGGCTGTCGGCAGCGGAGGATGACGCGTGGCGCCAGGCGTTCGTGACCGGGCTGGGCCGGGCGCTGGATCATTTCAGCGTGGCGCTGTGGGGCGGCGACACGGTGACCGGACTTGGCCAGGCCGTGCTGGGCCTGACCGCCATCGGCTGGGTGGAACCGGGGCGCGCCCTGTCCC
>JALOSK010000287.1 GCA_025458465.1 Sandarakinorhabdus sp.
AGGCCGAACGGCATCAGCCGCACGCAATCGGCGCGGGCAGTCTCTTCCGACCAGATGTACCGCTGCGTCGCCGTCCAGCCGGTGCCGCCATATTCCACCGGCCACGCCGGGGCGATCCAGCCCTTGGTGTGCAGCACCTTGTGCCAGGCGAGGAAATCCTCCTTCGCCATCTCCTCACCCTCGTCGATCTTGTCGTTCAGATAGGCGGGATAATGATCACGAATGAAGGCCCGCACTTCGTCACGGAAGGCCACGTCTTCGGCGCTGAAATTCAGATCCATGGAGTCTCTCCCCAGCTCTCAGGTTGACGTTTACGTAAACCCGAATCGGAAGCCCGGCAACCCTGTGAATTTTGCCGCTGCGGCACCTTGTGCGCCGCTGCCCGGCCGGCGGCCAGCGCCCCGCGCTGGACGCGGACTCGGGCAAGGCCGGCCAGCGGGTTTGGGCAGCCTGCAACGCGGGCTTTGCCCGCGTGGAGGGCGGCCCGAAGCCCGTCTGACGTCACGGGGGCGGGGCTGTCTTCGGGCAGAAAGGAGAAGGGCCTCCGGCGGGCAGGGCCTGAGGCCCTGCACCCACTTTCGCTTTTGGGTGCGCTGTCGGGAGGGGCGGTGGCTCATGTGAATTGGATGTCCGCTTGTGACCCACTTGCGGATATCGCGTTGCCCTTGGGCGTTGCCCGATTGCGGACATCTGCCGGGAGCAGTATCTGAGACAAATGGAAGTTCGGCTCGCCACTTTTGAAAGTCCGGATGGTAGTCAGCGTGTGGTGTTGTGCCGTCGGATTGATGGCAACTTCACATATCGGATGCAATTCGCCGACCCCAATATGCTCGACGGGCCTGATTTTGTCTGGGGGCGGCCAGGTCCAGATTGCGGCGTGTATGACACTATCGAAACCGCCGAAGCAGAAGCGATGCAGCGCGTGGCTTGGTTGAAGTTGCGCTTCAACTGATTGGATTGGTGGCGATCGCAGTCAGCACGGCAAAGAGCCCAGTGTTGCCTTCCCACCCCATTGCAGCCACATCAGTTCCCCGTCGCCCCGTGCTTGACACGGGGCTTGGCTACTCTTGCTCCACGCCGGGCGCGAACCACCTGTCCCACAAATCATCCCAATCAGGATTATCCGCCTCGATCGGCGCGAATTTCCATTCGCGCCGCCATTTCTTCACCAGCTTTTCACGGGCAATCGCGCGCGCAATCTCATCATGGCGTTCTGCGTATACGAGCCGCTGCTTGGCGAAATCGACAACGTGGATTGATCCCGTGCCGTCGCGATGCTGGTGCACCCGCCGCAAAACATCCGCAGTCACGCCGACATACATACCACCGCGATAGCGGTTTGCCATGATGTAGACCCAGCCGCCTTTTGCCATCGCGAGACTATTCTTGAAGACGTTGGAAAAGGAAAGCCAAGCCCCGTGTCAAGCACGGGGCGACGGTGGGGAAGAGCATTGGCTCTCAACCCCCAAACTGGCCAACCAGTGCACAAGAAAACAAACGGGTGCAGGGTCTGCAACCCTGCCCGCCGGAGGCTAGGCTTCTTTCTTGCCTCGCGCCGCTTCCTCCCGTTCCCGGTGGAAGATGTGCGTCGCCATCATCGCGCCCATCAGCGGCGCGACCAGGTTTAACACGGGCACCGCGAACAGGCCCGCCGTCAGAAACCCGATGCCCCATGAATCCCATTTGTGCTGCCCCGGCCAGGCGCGGGATTCGCCCAGCGGCACGTGGCGGGCGGCGACGGCTTCGAGATATTCGCGGCCCAGCGCCCAGCCGTTGGCGATGATGAACAGGATGAGCGGCCCGATGCCGGTGAACAGCAGGAGGAGGTAGGCGGGCAGCAGCAGCGCGTTGATCAGCGCCACGCGGATGGCGGCGCGCCCGCCCATGGCCAGTTCGACGCCGAGGCCCAGCGCGTGGCCCTTGTGTTGCGGGTAGTAGCGCTGTTCCACCGCGACGATGATCTCGTCCTGCCACATGGCCATCACGGCGGTGGCGATGCTGGTGAAGCCCAGCCAGGTGAGCAGCATGGAGAGCAGCACGGCGGCGGCATCGTCGCCGCCGGCGGTCCACAGCTTCACCGCCCAGGCGGGCCAGCCGGCCGGTTCGATCAGGGCGATGAGGGTGAACACGCCCCAGGCGAGGCCAGCGAACAGGAGGAGGGTGAGCAGCAGCCCGCGCCACAGCACGCCGCGCACGCGGGCATCGCCCCACAGTTGCGCAAAGGCGAGGATGAAGGCGGCGGCCATGGCCCACGGTGCTAAGGTCTGGCGGGCGTGGCGGCAAGCGGCTATGCGGGCGCAAACCGGTTTTGCGGAGCTGCAATGACACGTTTCGACATCCTCGCCATGGGCAATGCCATTGTTGACGTGATCAGCAGCGAGACGCCCGAGTTCCTTTCGAGCCGCGGCATTCAGCATGGCTGCATGCGCCTGATCGATGCGGCCGAAGCCGAGGCGCTCTATGCCGCGATGAGTCCCGGCCGCGAGATCGGTGGCGGTTCGGCCGGCAACACCGTGGTGGGCGCGCGGCAGCTGGGCGCGCGCACCGCCTTTGTGGGGCGGGTGGCGGCGGATCGGCTGGGTAACAGCTATATCAGCGACATGCGCGCCGCCGGCGTGCATTTCGACACCGCGCCGGCCAATGATGGCCGCCCCACCGGGCGCTGCCTGATCGTGGTGACCCCCGATGGCGAGCGCACGATGAACACCTATCTGGGCGCCTGCCAGGAACTGGATGCGAGCGACCTGAATGCCGAGCTCGTCGCGCAATCGGGCATTCTCTATCTGGAAGGCTATCTGTGGGATCCGCCCGCACCGCGCGCTGCCATGCAGGCTGCCATCCGCGTGGCGCGCGAGGCCGGCAACAAGGTCGCCTTCACCCTGTCAGACGTGTTCTGCGTGGAAGGCCATCGCGGCGATTTCATCGATCTGCTGGCCAGCCATGTCGACATCATGTTCGGCAACGAGAACGAGGTGAAGAGCCTCTATCGCACCGACAATCTGGAGGCGGCGATGGCGCAGCTGGCCAACCACAGCTGCATCACGGTTGTCACCCGCAGCGAAAAGGGCGCCGTGGTGATCGGCGGCGGCCAGCATTGG
>JALOSK010000288.1 GCA_025458465.1 Sandarakinorhabdus sp.
GCGGTTCAGCGGAAATTGTCGGCATAGGCCTGGATTTTCAGGCGGCGCGGGCCCAGCGGCACCAGCTCCACCTCCAGCCCGTTGGCGTTGGCATAGGCCATCGCTGCATCCTGCGTGGCAAAGCGCAGCTGCACCTGCCCGGCGGTGAAGCCGCTGCCGCTCCAGCCGGTCAGCGGGTCGGGGCGCATCCTGTCGTCGCGCTCGAACTCCAGCAGCCATTCGCCGGTGCGGGCGCGCCCCGATTGCAGGGCATGCTTGGGGCGCTGGTAAAGGCGTGCGTGCATGGCCCCAATGTGGCCGCTGGCAACGCCGGATGCAACCCGGATTTCGCCGATCAATAGGCGCGGTGGATGGCGAATTCGACCGTTTCGGCAAGCGCGGCGCGGGCCGGGCCGTTGGGGAATGCCGCCAGCACATCCTTGGCGCGCTGGCCATAGTGGCGGGCACGGGCCAGCGTATCGGCCACCGCACCGGTGGTGCGCAGCAGTTCGCCGGCGCGCGCCAGTTCCGCTTCGCCGGCGGCCCGCCCGCTCATGGCGCGGCGCCAGAATTCGCGGGCCTCCTCGGTGCCGCGGGCATAGGCCAGGATCACCGGCAGGGTGATCTTGCCATCACGAAAATCATCGCCGGCATTCTTGCCCATCGTTTGCGCGTCAGACACATAATCGATGGCGTCATCCACAAGCTGGAAGGCGATGCCCAGATCGCGGCCATAGCTGGCCAGCGCCTGTTCCACCGCCTCATCGCGTTCGGCAACAACGGCGGCAATCTGGCAGGCGGCGGAAAACAGCGCCGCTGTCTTGGCGCTGATGATGTCAAGATAGCGGCTTTCCGTGGTGGTGACATCGCGCTGCGCCGTCAGCTGCGCCACTTCGCCTTCGGCAATCACGGCCGACGCGCGCGACAGGATGCGCAGCACCCGCAGGCTGCCATCTTCGACCATCAGTTCAAACGCGCGGCTGAACAGGAAATCGCCAACCAGCACGCTGGCCGGATTGCCATAAAGGGCGTTGGCTGTCGCCTTGCCGCGGCGCAGGCCCGATGCATCGACCACATCATCGTGCAGCAGGGTCGCGGTGTGGATGAACTCCACCGCCGCGGCCAGCCGATGGTGGCGCGTGCCGTCATAGCCAAGCAGGCTGGCGCAGCCCAGCGTGAGCATCGGGCGCAGGCGCTTGCCGCCGCCGGCGATCAGATGCCCGGCCAGTTCCGGGATCAGCGCCACGGGCGACTGCATGCGATCCAGAATCACCTGGTTGACCGCGCCAAGCCCTTGCGCGGTCAGCGCCATCAGCGGGGCAATCGACGGCTCGGGGCCGGGGCGCAGGGGCAGGATGCTTGCGGTCACACCGCTTTCCTTAGCCGATGGCGCGGCTGGCGCAAGCGCAGGCTTGGCAACCGCGCCGCTGTGCCGCAAAGAAGACGCACGCCGGGCAAGGGCGTGTGCCGGCGTCGCCACGGGGGATGGGCAAGTGTCTGATGACGTTCTGAAAGCCTATCGCACGAGCATCGACAACATCGATGCCGCGCTGATCTTCATGCTGGCCGAACGCTTCAAGATCACCCAGGCGGTGGGCCGCCACAAGGCCGCCACCGGCCTGCCTGCGGCCGATCCGGCGCGCGAAGCCCAGCAGATCGCCCGCTTGCGCCAGTTGGCGGAAAGCGCCAGCCTTGATCCGGAATTTTCCGAAAAATTCCTGCGCTTCATCATCGACGAGGTGATCCGCCACCATCAGGCCGCCCAGCAATAGCAGGGCGCCGGTCACGCCGGCGCGCGCGGCAGGCTGAGCACGGCCATCAGCCCGCCCAGATCCTCGCTGTCCTCAAGGGTGATGGCACCGCCGCACAGTTCGGCGACATCCTTGACAATGGCCAGGCCAAGGCCAGTGCCGGGCTTGTCGGTATCCAGCCGTTCGCCGCGCTGGAACAACAGCTGGCGCTGCGCCGGCGTGATGCCGGGGCCGTCATCCTCCACCATCACCGTCACCGACGCCTCGTCCGCCTCGATGGTGACAAACACCCGGCCGCCGCCATGCACGGCGGCGTTTTCCACCAAATTGCCCACCATCTCTTCCAGATCCTGCCGATCGCCCCTGAATGCCGCGTCGCGGCTGCCGGCGATGTCAATCGTCACCCGATCACCGTGCAGGCGCGTCACCGTCCGCGCGATCGCTTCCACCACCGGGCGCACCGGCGTGGTGCCGGCGCTGCTGCCGCGGCGCCCGGCGGCACGGGCGCGGGCCAGCTGGTGATCGACATGGCGGCGCATCACCTGCACCTGCGCTTCGACCGCGCGCGCCAGCGGATCGTCGCGGCCGCGCGCTTCGCCCACCAATATGCTCATCGGTGTCTTGAGCGCATGGGCCAGATTGCCGGCGTGGCGGCGGGCGGCTTCGGCCTGGGCTTCGGCCTGGTCCAGCAGCTCGTTGATTTCGGTCACCAGCGGCGCCACTTCCACCGGAAACTGTGCGCCCACCCGCCGGGCCCGGCCCGACCGGATGGCGGCAATCGCATCCGACACCCGCTTCAGCGGCGCCAGGCCATAGGTGGATTGCAGCGCGGCCATGGCGATCAGCCCCAGCCCCAGCAGCGACAGGCTGCGCACAAGGATGGCGCGGGTGCGCTGCAACTGCGCATCCAGATCGCGGCTGGATTGGGCAACCTGGAATTCAAAGGCAACCGCGCTGCCCGGCAACCGCACCCGCCGGCCGATCACCCGCAGGGGTTCACCGGCAAACTGGCGGCTGGCCAGCGCGCAGGGGCGCCGGCAATCGGCCGTGGCCGGCAGCGGCACCAGTTCGCGATCCCACAGGCTGCGCGAAGGAAACGGCAGGCGGCCGCCGCCGGAAATCTGCCAGTACAGGCCGGAATATGGCTCGGCAAAGCGCTGGTCCCCCAGCGGCCGCAGCAGCTTGACCTCCCCCATCTCGTCAAGTTCGGCCACGTTGATCATGGCATTGAGGTTGTTGGCCAGCTGTTCATCAAAGCTGGCGGTGAGGGTTTCGCTGAGCACCCGTTCAAGCGCCAGGCCGCCCAGCCCCAGCAGCGCCGCGATCCACACCGCGGCGATCACGATCATCCGCC
>JALOSK010000289.1 GCA_025458465.1 Sandarakinorhabdus sp.
GTGGTGCTGGCCTTCCTGCGCCAGGCCGCCGCCGATCCCGATGTGATCGCCATCAAGCAGACGCTGTATCGCGCCGGCAAGAACAGCCCGATCGTGCGCACGCTGATCGATGCCGCCGAAGCCGGCAAATCGGTGACCGCGGTGGTGGAACTGAAGGCGCGGTTCGACGAGGAGCAGAACATCCGCTGGGCCAGCGAGCTGGAACGTGCCGGCGTGCAGGTGGTCTATGGCTTTGTCGAATGGAAGACGCACGCCAAGCTTTCGATGGTGGTGCGCCGCGAAGGGGCGTCGATCCGCACCTATGTCCACTTCGGCACCGGCAATTATCACCCGATCACCGCGCGCATCTACACCGACCTTTCGTTCTTCACGGCCAATCCGGTGCTGGCCCGCGATGCGGCGCAGGTGATGAACTACATCACCGGTTACGTGCAGCCGACGCGGCTGGAAAAGATCGCCATGGCGCCCCTGGCCATGCGTGACCGGCTCTATGCGCTGATCGATGCCGAGATTGACCATGCGACGAAGGGCCGGCCGGCGGCCATCTGGGTGAAGATGAACAGCCTGGTGGACCCGGGCATCATCGAGAAACTGTATGAGGCCAGCGCGGCCGGGGTGGAGATCGACCTGATCGTGCGCGGCATCTGCTGCCTGCGTCCCGGCGTGCCCGGCCTTTCGGACAATATCCGGGTGAAATCGGTGATCGGGCGGTTCCTGGAACACAGCCGCATCTGCGTGTTCGGCAATGGCCATGAACTGCCCAGCCGCCATGCCAGGGTGTTCATCAGTTCGGCCGACTGGATGCCGCGCAACCTTGATCGCCGGGTGGAGATCATGGTGCCGGTGGAAAACCCCACCGTTCACGCCCAGGTGCTCGATCAGGTGTTGGTCGCCAATCTGAAGGACAACCAGCAAAGCTGGGAACTCCACAGCGATGGCCGCTACACGCGGGTCGGGCCGGATCGCGAGCCGCCGTTCAACCTGCATCGCTATTTCATGACCAATCCCTCGCTGTCGGGCCGCGGTCACATGAAGGATGTCGAAGAGGTGCCGGTGCTGATGCTGCCCGACGAGGAGGATGATCTGGACGCGGACAGCGATGCCGCCGGGCTGGCCTGATCCGATGACACTGGCCCTGCACCGCATCAGCCCGCAGCCGGACGCCGCGCCGGATGACCGCTGCGCCATCATCGACATCGGCAGCAACTCGATCCGTCTGGTGGTCTATCAGAACCGCAGCCGCGTGCCGGCGACCATGTTCAACGAAAAGGTGATGGCTGGCCTGGGGCGCGGCCTGTCGGAACGTGGCCGCATGTCGGATGCGGCGATGGATGTGGCCGTGGCTGGCCTGAAGCGTTTTGCCGCGCTCACCCGGGCGATGGGCATCAGCCAGGTGCGCACCGTGGCGACGGCGGCAGTGCGCGAGGCCAGGAACGGGCCTGACTTCATCGCCCGCGTGTTCGACGAGTGCGATCTGGCCATCGATTTGATCGATGGCGAGGCTGAAGCCCGCGCCGCCGCCATGGGGCTGGTGTCGGGCATTCCCGAAGCCGATGGCGTTGTCGGCGATCTGGGCGGTGGCAGCCTTGAGCTCATTCGCGTCAGGGATGGCGCGATGGGCAATCGCATCTCGCTGCCGATCGGCGCGCTGCGTCTGGACGCGGTGCGCAAGCGCGACCGCCGGGCGCTGGCGCCGTTCATCGCCAAGGCGCTGGACAAGGTGAAGTGGGCGGACGAAGGCAAGGGCCGGCCCTTCTACATGGTTGGTGGATCGTGGCGGGCGCTGGCCCAGATCCACATCTGGATGACCGATCATCCGCTGCCCATCGTGCACCAGTACGAGATGCCGGCCGCGGCACCGGCCAAGCTGTTCCGCAGCCTTTCCCACACCGAACTCGCCACGCTCAAACAGGTGCCGCACCTGTCGACCGCGCGCCTGCCCACCCTGCCGGGAGCGGCGATGCTGCTGGCGGCGGTGGTGAAGAAACTGGGTTCATCGCGCGTGGTCGCATCGGGCTTCGGCCTGCGCGAAGGGCTGCTCTATGCCGATCTGCCGGAAACGGAACGCGCGCTTGATCCGCTGATCACCGCCGCCCGCGCCGAAGGGGCACGGCAGGGCCGCTTTGCCGAACATGGCGACATGCTGTTTGCCTGGATGGACCCGCTGTTCGCCGATGAACCGGCGATGGTGCGCCGGCTGCGGTTGGCGGCCTGCCTGCTTTCGGACATCGCGTGGCGCGCCCATCCCGATTTCCGCGCCGAACGCGGGGTGGACGTGGCGCTGCATGGCAACTGGGTGGCGGTGACAGCGGCCGAGCGGGCGGCCCTGGCGGCGGCCCTGCATCATTGTTTTGGCGGCAGCCCCGATGCGCCGGTCATGGCCATGCTGGCCCGGCTGGCGCCGCCGGCGCTGCTGGCCCATGCCCGGGCCTGGGGCCTGGCGCTGCGGCTGGGACAGCGCCTGACGGGCGGCACGGCCGTGGCACTGGCGGCCAGCCGGCTGGAACGTGAAGGCGGGACGCTGCTGCTCAAGCTGACTGCCAGCCATGGTGATCTGGCCGGGGATGCGGTGCAGCGCCGCCTGAAACTGCTGGGAAACACGTTGGGACTGGATGCGAAGATCGCGCTAGTCGCCTGAAATCCGGCTCATCTTCAATTTGCCGCCGGCCACCGCAAAGCCCAGCCGGCCTTCCACCAGCGCCAGCGCATCGGCGCCGAAAATCTCGTGACGCCAGCCGCCCAGCACATCCAGCCCGTCGCGCTGTCCGGCGGCCAGCGCCTCCAGATCATCGGCCCGCACGATCAGGCGCGGCGCCACGCCGGCTTCCTTGGCCCTGATCTTCAGCAGCAATTTCAGCAGATCGGCAATCAGGGCGCCATCGCTGGACAGGCCTGGCCGCTGCGGTTCGCGCGCCGGCATGTCTTCTGCGCCCAGCGGTTCGGCTGCGTCCAGCGCGGCCATCAGGCGTGCGCCGATGGCGTTGCCCGCCCAGGCTGCCGAAAGCCCGCGCACCTTGGCCAGATCGGCCTGGGACCGCGGCGGAGACGAGGCGAGATCGGCCAGCGTTTCATCCGCTTCCAGTTCGCGCCAGCGCGCCAGCGCCTTCAGACGGCCCAGCACATCGGCCTTGCGGCTGGGCAGGCGCAGCCGCTCCCAGGCGCGTTCGGGATCATTGGCATAGGTGGCCGGATCGGAAACGCGGGCCATTTCATCGTCCAGCCACTCGCCGCGCCCGGTGCGGCGCAGCTTGTCCACCATCTTGGGGAACAGGCGGGCGAGGTGGGTGACATCGCCGATGGCA
>JALOSK010000290.1 GCA_025458465.1 Sandarakinorhabdus sp.
GGGTGCGTGTTGCGTCCATCTATCTGCCCAACGGCAACCCGGCGCCGGGGCCGAAATATGATTACAAGCTGGCCTGGATGGAACGGCTGCGCGTCCACGTGGCGGGGCTGCTCGAAACCGGCCTGCCGGTGGTGTTGGCCGGCGATTACAACGTGATCCCCAATGATGATGATATCTGGGATGCCGGCGCCATGAACGATGATGCGCTGAAGCTGCCGCAATCGCGCGCCGCCTTCCGGCAACTGCTGTGGCAGGGCTGGACGGACGCAGTGCGCAGCGTGCACCCGATGGGCGGCGTGTGGAGCTTCTGGGATTATCAGGCCGGCGCCTGGCCGCGCGATCATGGCTTCCGCATCGATCACCTGCTGCTGTCGCCGCCCGCAGCGGATCGGCTGGCCGATGCCGGTGTCATGAAGGATGTGCGCGGGGCCGAAAAGGCCAGCGATCACGCGCCGGCCTGGTGCGTCCTGCGTTAACGCGGGTCGCCCGGCGCCGGTTCGCTCAGCGTCTTGTCCAGCCAGTTGTCGTCCAGCCGCGGGGCGTCCTGCATCGGCGGCGGTTCTTCGGCGGGCTGCGGTTCGTCCATGGTGATGCCCCAGCTTTCGGCATCGGGTTCGCCCAGCAGGCCGGCGTCTTCCCCGGTTTCGGTGCCCAGTGCTTCTGGCGGCGTGCCGCCCACGGCGCGCGCCATATATTGTGCGAAGGCACGGGCCGGGGCGCGGCCCCCGGCCAGCCCGCGCACGGCCCTGGCATCATCGCGGCCCATCCACACGCCAGTGGTCAGCCCACTGGAAAAGCCGATGAACCAGCCATCCTTGTTGCTGCTGGTCGTGCCGGTCTTGCCCGCCAGGGGGCGGCCGATCTGCGCCGCACGGGCGGTGCCTTCCTCCACGGCGGCCTGCATCAACTGCGTCATGCGCGCGGCCACCACCGGCGCCACCACCTGGCGGGTGTCGCCTTCGCCGCGTTCATACAGCACGCGGCCCGTGCCGGTGGTGACGCGGGTGATGGCATAGGGCGGGCGTTCAAGGCCGCCATTGGCCACGGTCGCATAGGCGTTCGTCATCTCGAACAGCGTGACTTCCGATGCGCCCAGCGCCATCGCCGGCTGCCGGCTGATCGGCGTGGTGATGCCGAAGCGCCGGGCCATTTCGGCCACCGTGTCGAAGCCCACCTGCTCGGCCAGTTGCACCGCCACCGTGTTGATCGATCGTGCGAAGGCCTCCCGCACCGTCACCGGGCCAACGAACCGGCCATTGTCGTTGCGCGGGCTCCACTTGCCGATGGTCACCGGCTTGTCTTCCATGCCGTCATCCGGGGTCACCCCGGATTCGATGGCGGCGGCATAGACGAAGAACTTGAACGCCGATCCGGGCTGGCGCCGCGCCACGATCGCGCGGTTGTAGTTGGACCGCACATAATCGGTGCCGCCCACCATCGCCTTCACACCGCCATCGCGGGCAATGGCCACCAGGGCGCCCTGGGCGCCGGTGGGGGCTTCGGCGCGGATGGCGGTCTCGGCCCAGCGCTGGCCTTGCGCATTCAGGGTGGTTTCCACCTTCAGCGGTTCGTCCGCCTCGTCAACAATGGTTTCCAGCTCGGCCAGCACCCAATCGGTGAAATAGCGCACGCCTGCCGCACGGCCCTGGCCGGCAAAGCGCACCAGCCGGGGATCGGCGGCCGCCGCTTCGGCCGCGGTGATGCTGCCGGCGTCCACCATCACCGCGATCACGGTGGCGGCGCGGCGCCGCGCGGCTTCGGCATCGGCTGATGGCGAGAATCGCGACGGCGCCTTCACCAGCCCGGCGATGATCGCGGCTTCCTCAAGGCTGAGCCGCCGCGCGCTGTGGCCATAGAATTTGCGCGACGCGGCATCGATGCCATAGGCGCCGCCGCCGAAATAGACGCGGTTCAGATAGAGTTCGAGGATGGCTTCCTTGGAATAGGTGCGCTCCATGGCCAGCGCCAGCACGACCTCGCGCAGCTTGCGGGTATAGTCCTTGGAAGACGTCAGGAAGAGGTTGCGCGCCAGCTGCTGGGTGATGGTGGAAGCGCCCTGGGACTTGTTGCCGCTGAGCGTGTTGACCACGAAGGCCCGCACGATGCCGATCGGATCGATGCCGGGGTGATACCAGAAGCGCCGATCCTCCACGGTGATCATGGCGTTCTTCATGGTCGCCGGGATTTCGGAAAAGCGCAGCCATTCGCCATAGCTGGGGCCAAAGCTGGCCAGAACGGTGCCATCGTCGCCACGGATTTCCACCGGCTGCCCGTTGGGGCTTTTCTTCAGCGTGTCGAAGCCGGGCAGGGACTGCATGGCCACCACCACCGCCACCGCCAGCGCCAGCGCGCCGGCCAGGCCAAGCGCCAGCCCGGCCTTCACGATCGTGGCCAGCCAGTTGCGGGATTTCTTTTTCACGGGTTTGCGAGCGGGGGGCACGGGTGGTGTGTTACCGATGAAATACGGCAGCTATGCGGCAGCACAGGCCGGACAGGCAGGATCCTTGGGCAGGGCAATGCGTCGCACCTGGAAGCTGGCCGCATCGATCAGCAGCATCTGGCCGGCGGCGTCGCTGCCCAGCCCGGCCAGTTCGCGCACCACCAGCAGCGCCATCAGGCTGCCCACCACGCCGGTGAGTGCGCCCAGCACGCCGGTGGCAGCGCAGTTGCGTGCCGGATCATCGGCCGGGCTGCCCACGAAACAGCGATAGCAGGGCTTGTCACCCTCGTGGCCGCGGAACAGCGCGATCTGCCCATCCATCGGCCCGACCGCGCCCGACACCAGCGGCACGCCCATGGCCAGCGCCGCATCGGCCACCGCCAGCCGGGTGGCAAAACTGTCGCTGCCATCCACGATCAGATCATGCCCGGCCAGCAGCGCATCGACATTGTCGGCATCCAGACGCAGCGGCACCGCCATGGTTTCAACGTGGGGGTTGAGGGCGTGCAGGCGCGCGGCCGCTGCTTCGGCCTTCATCGCGCCGGCATCGGCGGTGGCGAACAATATCTGCCGCTGCAGGTTCGACAGTGCCACCGCATCATCATCGATGATGGTGAGCCGGCCCAC
>JALOSK010000291.1 GCA_025458465.1 Sandarakinorhabdus sp.
GGGCGGTGGCGCGGGCCGGCTGCCGCCCTCCACCATGCCGAGGCGGCGTTTCAACGTGCGCGAGGCTTCGGGGTGGCTTTCCGCCCACGCACGCACCGCCGCGAACAGACGCCGGGCATCGGCTTCGCTGGGCGGCGCTGCTGCCTCGTCGATGTCGAGATCCTGCACGAGGGCATCGAGTTCGGGTGCGCGCTGCAGCAGTTGCAGCAGTTCCAGTTCGATCAGATCATCCAGCGGCAGCGCCGTGCCATCGGCAACACCCAGCCCGCGCCCGGTGAGCAGCTTGAGCAGGCCAAGGCCAGGCCGGGCAGCGTGGGCCTGGACAAGGCCGGCCGGCAGCGCCTGGTTCAGAAGGGCCGCTGCTGCCAGGTGCCCATGGCCGAAGAAGCGCGCATCATCGGCGACACCGGGCCTGCGGGCGGTGCGGAACAGCGCCTGGCGCACGGCTTCGGCCCGCATCCAGGGCTGCGGCAAGGCCTGCAGGGCGGCGCGATGGCTGGCGATCCACAAGGCCGCCGCCGCCGCAATCTGCGGCGTGGCCGACGATGTGCCGCCGCCATCCTCGTCCACCCGGTTCGGGCAGCCGATGCGCGCCCACGGAATATTGGGCGTGAAGGCGGCCAGCGCGGTGGCCATCTTGGCGGCCGGTCCATAACAGCCGGCCATGGTGGTGGGCGACAGCGGCCCCGCCGGCTTGCTGGCATAGGGCCGGTAATCCGCCATGATCCCGCAGGCCGCGATCACCCGGGCATAGCGTGCTGGATAGACGATCGACCGGGCCGGCAGCCCGGCGAAATTGTTGCCGGCCGCCGTCACCATCACCAGGCCGGCTTCGTAACACTGGTTCACGACATCGGCGAGCGCGCCCGAGGCCAGCCCGCCCATGCTCATCGACAGCACATCGGCGCCCTGGGCGAGGGCATGGGCGAACCCCTGGACCAGCGTGCCCGTGGTGAAGCGCACCACGCCTTCTGCCACCCGGATCGGCAGGATGGTGGCATGGGGCGCGCCGCCGAATTCGCTGCCGGCCAAGATCCCCAGCGTGCCGGCGCCATGACCACGATTGCGATTGAGGCCGCCGCCGGTGAGATCGACGGCGCTGCCGGGATCGGGATCGCCAGACACGAAGCTGCGTTCGCCCGGATGGCGGCGCACCTGGTTGGCGGGGTGCTGCGGATCATAACCGGTGTCGAGGTGGGCGATCACCACGTCGCGCTGCAAGGCCGCCGCAACCTGGCCGCGGGCGTTGCCCAGCCCGGAATGGCCATCGCCCAGATGCCAGCGCGGCGCCGGACCGGCCGCCCGCCCGCCCGATGTGCTCTGGTCGACCTGCTGGCTGCAATCCTCGGCTGCGGCAAAGGCGGCGTCAGACAATTTGGCCTCGTGCCAATGCTGTTCGATGTCCGGCTCGGCCGCCAGCAGATCGGTGCCGGCCAGCCCCATGCCGCGCCCCAGCCGGGCATAGGCTTCCTCCCACGGATGATCGCCGGCGGCAATGCGCACCCAGCTGGCCCGGCCACCGCCGGCCAGGCCAAAGCCGCCATCGGGCGGCAGATCAACCTCGGCAATCATGTCCCCGCGCGCGGCCAGTTCGGCGGCGCCCGCCCCGGCGAAGCCGCGCACATCGCCTTGCCGCAGTTTCAGCAGCAGGCCCACCGGGCGCGTTTCCACGCCCGGCACCCGGGATGACGCAGCCGGGCGCGGCCGGCGGCTGGGGCGATTGGTCGGGGCTCTGCTCATCGGCGGTGTCTCCCTGCCCTGCGCGGGCGCTGCATGTGCATCGTCATCAAGCTGGTCCGGCCCGGCAGGCCAAGGGCGAAGCCGGTGTCCAGGCCGGCGGCACGTCACCGCCAGCCAGTTGCAACTGGGCCCAGCCAATGCCGGCCAGGCCCAGCATCATGCCGGGCGAATATTCGAGGCCGGGCAGGCCGCAACGCCAATCGGGCGCAGCGCCGCTCCCGCCGCGCTCGGCGTCGGCGCGGATGAAGGCGCCCAGCCGTTCAGCGAGGTGCCGGTCTCCGGTCTCGCCGGTGGCCAGCAACAGATCGATCAGGCCGGAAAGCCCGTGGCACTGGGAGGCATTGCCCGCCGCGCTGGCTCCTGGCCCGACCGGGCCTGCAAGGATACGCACCGCCTCGCGGCGGGCGCCGAACAGGCCTGCGGCCAGATCGGCGGCAACCAGCGGACATGCTGGCAGCGCCCGGTGTGCGGCCAGCCGTTCCCAGGTGATGCCCACCGAACCATGGCACCAGAAATGCGGGCATGGCGGCTCCGCGCCGTCCGGCAGGCCGGCCACCACCTCGCCGCGCAGATCGGCCCAACTGGCGGCGCCGGCGTGGAAATGCCCGCGTTCAAAGGCGCGCGCTGCCGCCGCCAGCGCCGGCCACGCCGGCGTATCAGGATCGATCCGGGCCAGATCCCCGAAGGCCAGCGCCACGCCGGCCGCGCCATGGGCCAGCCCGCACAACTGCTGGGGATCAGCCGTGTGCATCGGCCAGGCCAGCCCCTCTGGCACGGCGGGCGCCGCCTGTGCCAGACCGGCCAGCGCCGTCCCCAGTGCCAGCGCCGGCGCCCGCCACCGTTCAGGATCGGCAACGGCCAGCCGCGCGGCGGCATGCAGCGGCCCGGCCAGCCCCGCCAGCAGATCGGTCATCACCCCGCCGCTGCGGGCATCGGCCAGCGCGGCATCGACGGCATCGTGGCAAGCCCTGGTGCCCGCCGCCCACAACGCCGGAACATCCAGAAGCACCGCCACCTCACGGGCAACAAGGCCGGCGCCCAAAAGGCCGCTGTGCAGGGACCAGCCCTCGCTGCGCGCCAGCGCGTGCGTTGCCGCCTCCGCTGCCAGCGTGCGGGCAGCATCGTCTCCGGCTTCCCAGGCCAGAAAGCGGGCGATGCCGGCCGAACCCTCGTAATAATCGCCGCCGAACACGCACCAAGGCGCCGGCTGCCCCAGGGCCGGCGGTGCGGTTGCCCCGCTCCAGCCGGCCATGCCATCGGCGCGGATGGCCTGATCGGCCAGTTCGGCAGCGATGGCGCGGGCGGCCGCGCGGCTCATCGGGCCG
>JALOSK010000292.1 GCA_025458465.1 Sandarakinorhabdus sp.
GGCCGCACCGGCCGCGATCCGCGCGCCGTGGTGCAGGCCGATGGCCGCCGTGAAGGTGCCCGCGACGGCGCCCGTGAAGCTGCCCGCGATGGCGCGCGCCGCGATGGTGGGCAAGGCCGTCCGGCGTCTGCCCGCCCGCCCGCTGGCCGCCCCGGTGGCGGCTTCGGCGGTCAGCGCCAGGGCCAGAATGCGGGCCAGCGCAGCGGCGGTGGCCGGCGTTCGCCCGCCGGCCGCTGAGGGCTGCATCTTGACAGCAAAAACCCCCGCCAGAGCGATCTGGCGGGGGTTTTTGTTGTCACCGGTGTCGAGAGTTCAGGCCACGGTGGCCTTGATGATCTTGCCCGGCTCGCGCGGCGGCTCACCCTTGGGCAGCGCATCGACATGTTCCATGCCGGACGTCACCTCGCCCCACACCGTGTACTGGCGATCGAGGAAACGGGCATCATCGAAGCAGATGAAGAACTGGCTGTTGGCGCTGTGCGGTGCGCTGGTGCGCGCCATCGAGCAGACGCCGCGCACGTGCGGCACGTCGTTGAATTCGGCCTTCAGGTCGGGCAGGTCGGAACCGCCGGTGCCGGTGCCCTTGGGGCAGCCGCCCTGCGCCATGAAGCCGGGGATGACGCGGTGGAACTTGACGCCATCGTAAAAGCCCTGGCGGGCCAGCGTGGTGATCCGTTCAACATGGCCGGGTGCCACGTCCGGGCGCAGCTTGATGACGACATCGCCGCCGCTATCAAGGGTGAGGGTCAGGGTGGTCGGCGCGTCGGCCATGTTCGCTCTCCGGTTGGGGGTAGGGCGCTGCCTTAGCCCCTCAACCGGTGCGCCTCAAGCCGTTCCCGCAGGGCCGGCGGAATCGTCGCTGGGCCGCCTTCGGGGCTGCGGAACACCAAGACGCTGTCGCACAGCGCGATGCAGGTGCCGCCCTGGAATGCCGCCTTGGCCATGCGGAAGCTGCTGTTGCCGATGTGGTTGACGGCCAGCGCCATGGTGACAGCGCCGGGATAGCGGCCTTCCGCCAGATAATCGATGGCGACATGCGCGGCCAGGAAGCGTGGCCGGCTGCCGGCAAACAATTGCGCGCTCTGCCAGTTGAACTGCACGCGCGTTTCCTCGAACAGTTGCGCAATGGCCACGTTGTTCAGGTGCCCGTTGGCATCCATGTCGCCATAACGCGGCGCCAGTTCCAGCTGCCACGGATAGGCCGCCGGGTCTCGCCGGCGCGGGTCGTCCTTCATCGCATCTTGTACCGGATCGGCATGGCCTTCAGGCCGGACACGAAGTTGGCCACCGAAAGCTGCGGCGCGCCGGCCAGTTCGATCTCGTCCAGGCGCGGCAGCAGTTCGGCGAACAGCGCGCGGATTTCCATGCGCGCCAGATGCAGGCCCAGGCACTGGTGCACGCCGTTGCCGAACGCCGTCTGCGGGTTGTTGGCGCGGTCCACCTTGAAGGTGAACGGGTCCTCGAACACGGCCTCATCGCGGTTGCCCGACCAATAGAACAGCGCGACGCCATCGCCCTTCTTGATGGTCTTGCCGCCCACCTCGGTATCCACCGTGCAGGTGCGCATGAAATGCTTCACCGGCGTCACCCAGCGGATCATTTCCTCCACGGCGGCCGGGATCAGCGACGGATCGGCCTTCAGCCTGGCCATTTCCGCCGGGTTCTGCGCCAGCGCCAGCAGGCCGCCCGATGTGCTGCTGCTGGTGGTATCGTGACCGGCGGTGACGGCGATGGCGTAATAGCTGATCGCCTCCAGCATGCCGATGGGTTCGCCGTCCACGGTGCCTTGCGCGATCACGGTGGCCAGATCATCGCGCGGATTGGCGCGCCTGTCCTGCATCACCTCGCCGAAATAGGCGAAGAACTGCTGCACCAGCGCGAACATGTCCACCTGCGGGTTGCCGGTTGCCGCTGGCCCGCCCAGGCCCTGCGTGATGATGCGGCTGCGGGCGACGACATCGGGATCCTGCGGGCCGAAGATTTCCTGCGTCATCTGCAGCATGCGGTTTTCGTCTGCTTCCGGCAGGCCCAGGATCATCATGATGACGCGCAGCGGATACCAGAGCGCCACTTCGTTGACGAAATCGCATTCCCCGCCCAGCGCCGCCATGCGATCCACGTGCGCCCTTGCAATGGCGGCGATCTGCGGTTCCAGCTTGCGCAGATTCTGCGGCATGAACCAGGTGTGGGTGATGCGCCGCAGCTTCATGTGGATGGGATCATCCAGATCAACCAGGGTGCGGAACAGATGGGTGTCGCCGGTGGTCGCCTTCACCCATTCCTCGGCCTCGATGGGGCTGATGTAGGTGCGTTCGCGGTTGATGAAGCGGTCGTTCGCCTTGGAAATCGCCACGATGTCGGCATGGCGGGTGATCGACCAGAAGGGGCGGAACCCGGTTGGCTCGGTCCAGTGCACCGGGTCTTCGCGGCGCAGCTTCGTGTAGGCGTCGTGGATGCTTTCATCGGCATAGGCCGCCGGGTTGACCAGCGTGTTGTCCAGCGTGTCGCTGTTGAAACCGGGGAAGGGCGTTGTTGCCGTTGGCTGGTCGGTCATTGCTGGCGTCCTCGTTCCTGCACGGCACTGCGTGCGGCTTCCACATCGGCGGCCGATACACGTGCATTGGCGGCGGTGGACCGTTCGGCCTCCAGCGCCATTGCCTGCCCGAAGGGCAGCTCATAACCATCATTGATCAACCGCTTGTAGGCGCGGGCGAAACCCGGCGCGATGCTGGCCATGTCGTGCGCCAGCGCCACCGCGGCCGCCAGCAGCTGGTCTGCCGCCACCACTCGGTTCACCAGGCCCCAGCGTTCGGCCGTCGTAGCATCGAGGAAATTGCCGGAAAGCGACAGTTCGCGCGCCCGATATGGCCCGATCAGGCGCGACAGTTTTTGCGAAAGCCCCCAGCCGGGCATGATGCCGACGCGGGCATGGGTATCGGCAAAGCGGGCGTTTTCGGATGCGATCAGCACGTCGCAGGCCAGCGCCACCTCAAAGCCGCCGGTGATGGCGACGCCATTGATGGCGCCGATCACCGGCTTGCCGGTCTGTTCGATGGCC
>JALOSK010000039.1 GCA_025458465.1 Sandarakinorhabdus sp.
AGACCAGCGCGCCGCCGCCGCCCGCCTGTTCACCTCTGCCGCCATCGACAGCGCGGAAATGGCCGAGACCATGCGCTGGGCACTGGCCCACACCGGCGAACTGCTGGATCCGCACACCGCCATTGGCCTTGCCGCGGCCCGCCGCGATGATGGCCACGAACCGATGGTGACGTTGGCCACCGCGCACCCGGCCAAGTTCCCGGCCGCCGTCGAAGCGGCCTGCGCCGTCACCCCACAACTGCCGGCGCGCCTCGCCGATCTGATGACGCGACCCGAACGCTATGATGTGGCGCCGGCGCGCCTGCAGGAAATCGAGGCGCACATCGCCGCCCGTGCGAAAGCCCAATGATCGCACCCGTTGTTTCCACCCCCGAACGGGCTGACTGTCGCGAGCTGGGCGATGCCCGGTGTCGAGACGGTGGCGCTTTCGATCAGTGCCGATACCGGCTCGCGCTTTGAAGCCGCGCCGGTGAACGGGTTGGCGCATCTGTTCGAACACATGGTGTTCAAGGGCACCCACCGTCGCTCGGCCCGCGAGATTGCCGAGCAGATGGAAGATGTGGGTGGGCAGCTGAACGCCTGGACCAGCCGCGATGCCACCATGTTCCACGCCCGCCTGCTGGCCAAGGACCTGCCACTGGGCGTCGATCTGGTGGCCGATCTGGTGTCCAATCCGCGCTTTGATGAAGGCGATCTGGCGCGCGAAAAGGAAGTGGTGCTGCAGGAACTGGGCGAGGCCCGCGACACGCCAGACGATATCGTGTTCGATCATCTGCAGGAAGCCGCCTACCCCGATCAGGGCCTCGGCCGCTCCATCCTGGGGGATGAAGCCACCCTCGCCCGCATCACCCGCGACGATCTCGTGCAGTGGCAGGCCGCCCATTATGCGCCGCAGCGCCTCGCGCTGGTGGTGGCCGGCAAGGTGGATCACGCCGCACTGTGCCGGATTGCCGAAGCCGCCTTCCCGGCGGCGGCCGGCGATGTCGCTGCCCCGGCCGGCGATGCCGCGCGCTTTGCGCCCACCACCCGGCACGACAAGCGCCGCATCGAACAGGCGCAGTTGACGGCCGGATGGGCCGCGCCCGGCCATCATGATCCGGCGCAGGATGCCGCGCTGCTGTTCACGCTGGCGGCCGGCGGCGGCATGTCCTCGCGGCTCTTCCAGCAGGTGCGCGAGGAACGCGGGCTGGCCTATGCGGTGTCGGCGGCGCTGCAACCCTATGTGGATGGCGGGCTGATGAGCGTGCATGCCGCCACCGATCCTGCCAATGCCGCTGCCGCCCGCGACCTGATCGATACGGTGCTGGCACAAACCGCCAGCGGCCTTGAACAGGCCGAGCTTGATCGTGCACGGGCACAGGCGCTGGCCGGCTTGCTGATGGCGCTGGAGGCGCCGCAGGGTGCCGCCGATTATCTGGCGCGCAGCCTGCTGGTGCATCGCCGCTTCGTGCCGCCGGCCGAAATCGTTGCGCGCATCGAGGCGGTGACCGTGGACGATGCCCGCGCCGCCGGTGCCGCCATGCTGGCCCACACCCCGGCCCGCGCCGAAATTGGCAAGCACAAGCCCGCAGGTTCCCGGCCGGCATGACCACGCTGGCCACCCTTGTCACCGAACCGTGGGCCGATTTCGGGCTGGTCGATTCCGGCCATGGCCGCAAGCTGGAACGCTATGGCCGGTTCCGCTTCATCCGCCCCGAACCGCAGGCGATGTGGGCGCCGGCCAGCTCCGATTGGCGCGCCGATGGCGAATTCATTGGCGGCAGCGATGAAGACGGCGGCGGCCGCTGGCAACTGAAACCGAACGTGCCCGATCGCTGGGAGATGAAGCGCCCCACCCCGAATGGCGACGTGCATTTCTGGGCCAGCAACACGCCGTTCCGGCACCTCGGTTTTTTCCCCGACATGGGCGGGCAGTGGGATTGGCTGCAGGGCGCCATCCGGCCCGGTGATCGGGTGATGAACATGTTCGGCTATACGGGCGTCGGCAGTCTGGTGGCGGCCCGCGCCGGCGCGCAGGTGACCCATGTGGATGCCAGCAAGAAGAGCGTGGCCGCCGCCCGCGAGAATGCCGCGCTTTCTGGGCTGGCCGATGCGCCCATCCGCTGGATTGTCGATGATGCGCTGAAATTCCTGCGTCGCGAGGTGCGGCGCGGGAGCAAATATCACGGCCTCATCTTCGATCCGCCCAAATATGGCCGCGGCCCCGATGGCGAGGTGTGGCAGCTGGAGCGGGACCTGCCCGAACTCGTCGATCTGGCGCGGCAACTGCTGGCCGATGATGCGCGCTTCTGCGTGCTCACCGTCTATGCCATCCGCATGTCAGCCCTCGCGCTGCATCCGCTGCTGGCCCAGGCGCTCGGGCCGCGCGGCGGCACCATCGAGGTGGGCGACATGGCGATCCGTGAGGAAACGCGCGGGCTGTTGCTGCCCACCGCCATCTTCGCGCGCTGGAGCGTTTAGGCCTGCAAGGCCGCCTGCCAGCCCAGCGCGGTCACGGCACCCGCGGTGAGCACCATGCGCAGCCGGCCATACCAGCCGGGCAGGCCGCCGGCGCGGAAATCCCAGAACAGGTGCAGCAAAAGTGCGGCGGCCAGCGCAACGAATTGGCCTACCCGATATTTCGCCGGCACCAGCAGGATCAGCCAGCCGATGATGCTGGGCAGCATGGCAAGGCCGATCAGGCGCGGCGATGGCGCGGCCGCCTGCACCGCCGCGCCCCAGCGTGCGCCGCCCAGGAACGACAGGATGATGGCGCTCCACCACAACAGCGCTTCGTTGAACTGCCAGCGGAAATCCGGCGCGATCAGCGTGGCGATGGGCGCCGCAAGGAAGGGAATCAGGCCGGCAAGGCCATAGAAAAGGACGACAGGGGGCGTCTTGCTGGACATGATCAGGCGCCTGCCACGCCGCGGTGCCAGCGGGAATGCGGCATCGCGCCCGGCATTGCTCCCCCCATCCCGCCCGGCATCAGCCCCGGCAGGCGCGCACGCTGTCGGGCCGCGGGCGCAGGCCGGGGCGGAACACGGCGGCATAGCCCTGCGCGATGTCGGTCATCGTCACCAGTTCGAAGCCCACCGCCTTCACCTCGCAGATCAGCAGCGCCTTGGGCATGCCGTGCTGCTGCGAAGGGCGATCAAGATCGACCACCACGATGCGCCCGCCCGGCTTCAGGCTGCGGCGCAGGCGATCGAGCAGCAGATAGGGCTGTTCGATCTCGTGATACATGTGGACCATCAGCGCCACGTCCACGCTGGCCGCCGGCAGCCGGGCGCTGGCCTGGCCGCCACGCACATAGCGCACGTTGGTGAAGCCGGCCGTGCTTGCCCGCCTGCGCACCTGCTCCAGCGCGCGCAGCGAGACATCCTGCGCGAACACCCGGCCCTGCGGCCCCACCAGCGGCGCCAGTTTTATCACATAATAGCCGGTGCCGGTGCCGATGTCGGCCACGGCCATGCCCGGCTTCACGCCGGCGATGCGGATGACGTCTGCGGCCTCGCCAATCCGCTCGCGGGCGGCCTCGTCACCCCAGGCCGTGGACACGGGGGGCGCCACTGGGCGCTGCGGGCGGGGCAGGGTGGTCGTGCCGGCCAGCAGGCCGAACAGCAGGAACGGGGCAATATGTCGAAACACCTGCGGATCATGCCCTGCCAGCGTGGCCAAAAAATGTCGCTGCCGCAGCAGCCTGCCGATCAATCGTCGGCGGCCTGCGTGCCCTTGGGGGCGGCCGCCGCGACCTGCAGGGTGCGCCACCGGTTCATCTGGCGCTGGAAATTGTCGAGCGCGCGGCCCGAAAGTTCCGCGCCACCAATATATTTCAGCCGCACCGGGTTCACCGCCTGGCCGTTCAGATACACCTCGTAATGCAGGTGCGGGCCGGTCGAAAGCCCGGTGGAACCAACCGCGCCGATCACCTGGCCCTGCCGCACCTTCTGCCCCGGCTTCACGTTGATCCGGGACATGTGGGCATAGGCGCTGGCCAGCTGCTTGTTGTGCCGGATCATCACGTAATTGCCGTGGCCGCCGTGCCAGCCGGCAAAGCTGATCGTGCCGCTGCCCGCCGCCATGATCGGCGTGCCGCTGCCGGCGCCGAAATCGACGCCCTTGTGCATCCGCGAATAGCCCAGAACCGGATGGCGGCGCATGCCGAAGCCGCTGGACATGCGGGCGCCATCCACCGGCGTGCGCATCAGGCCGCGCTTCACGCCTTCGCCGCTGGCCTGGTAATAATCGCCGTCCCACCAGCCAATTTCCACCGGGTTCTTGCCGCGCTGGGCCAGCGCGCCATACAGCAGCCGGCCATGGCGCACCTCGCCGGTTTCGGCGCGATCCTGTTCGATGATAATGTCGAAGCGATCATCCTTGCGCAGGCCACGCTCGAAATCGACGACATGGCGCATCTGGCGCACGAATTCGCCGGCCTGGCTGGCCGGGATGCCGGCGCTGCGCAGGGCCCGGTTCAGGCTGCTGCCGGCCGGGCCGGACACGCGCAGCGGCGTGGAATCCACCGCAATCGGGATGCGCTTCATCACCAGGGCGCCATCGACGCGGGCGAATTCCACCTTCAGATCGAAGGCCGCGCGCAGCGCCAGGCTGTCCAGCGGGCGCGGCACCGTCTTGGTCTCGCGGCGGCCCAGCACCAGTTCGGCGCGGCTGCCACCCGGCGGGCTGATGCCGCCCAGCAGGCGGGTGACGGTGGCGACATCATCGGCGCCCACACCGGCATTGCGCAGGGCGCCGGCCAGACCGCGACGGCCCACCGTCACACTGCGCTCCACGCGCGGGCGTTCGGGGGCTTCGGCCAGCGGGCGCAACTGCCGCGCATCGACCTGCGGTGTCGCGCCGGTGCGTGCGCCAAGGGCAAGCGGCGCGATCATGTGCGGCGCGCTGCCTTCGCGTTCGGCCGGGGTGAACGGGCGCGGCACGCCATCGTGAATGGGCGGCACGTTCAGGCCGGCCCACAGCGCCCCGCCCAGCAGCGCCGTGCAGGCCCCCGCCTTCAGCCACCAGCGGCGGCTGAACAGGGCGTTGCCCAGATCAAGATCGATATCGCCCTGCGCCGCCGCACGGCGCAGGCGTTGCCAGTCCTCACCGATCCGGCGGCGTTCGGCCACGGCGACGCGCGCCAGCGTCGGGCCCAGCCCGACAATGTTGCGGGCAGCGGCTCCGGCAACGCCGCGCACGCCAGCTGCGCCGCGCAGCAACGCCCGGCCGGCGGATGCGCCCGGCATCGGCAGCGCTGCGCTGCCGCCACCGGCGGACGGGAACCCGGGCTGGTACAAATCGCTCCCCTGTTGCGATCCTGTCTGAACGAACGCGAACTGAACGAAACGCTTACAAACCCTTGATTTGACTGGCCACATCGACTGCGTTCAAACCGTGACGAGCATTGCCCAGCCCGAGTCGCCGTGTCAATCGCGCAACAGGGGGCCTGTGAGTCAATCCGGATGAGCCGTTGACTTCAAACGGTCACTTGCCGTTCCCATTTTCCCGTGTCACCTTTTTCACCATGGTGATCGGCGAACGGATCGCATGATGAAGGGGTGGCGCCGCCGTCCTGGCGTCGCGTCCGCGCTGCGTTTGCTGACTTGGCCGCGCCTCCCCGGCCGCCGGTCAGTTTGCCACAGCCCCTTGTTGCCAGCCGCTGCCGGGACCATCCTTGCCTGGTGAGCATGGGCAGCGCCTTTTCCGCCCGTGCCGGCGCCGGACCCGCAAGGGTCACCGCGGTGCTCGGCCCCACCAACACCGGCAAGACCCATCTCGCCGTGGAGCGGCTGTGCGGCCATGCCAGCGGCATGATCGGCTTCCCGCTGCGCCTGCTGGCGCGCGAGGTTTATGATCGCGTGGTGGCGATCAAGGGCGCGGCCGAGGTGGCCCTGATCACTGGCGAGGAAAAGATCGTCCCGCCCGGTGCGCGCTGGTTCCTGTGCACGGTGGAATCGATGCCGCTCGATCGTGAAGTGGCCTTTGTCGCCATCGACGAGGGCCAGATGGGCGCCGATCCGGAACGCGGCCACGTGTTCACCGATCGGCTGCTCAATGTGCGCGGCTATGCCGAAACCATGATCCTGGGCTCGGAAACGCTGAAGCCGCTGATCCGCAAGCTGTTGCCCGACGCCGAGATCATCACCCGCCCGCGCTTTTCCACGCTGGCCTATGCCGGGCCGAAGAAGCTCTCGCGCCTGCCGCGCCGCACCGCCATCGTCGCCTTCACCGCGGCGGAAGTCTATGCCATCGCCGAGATGCTGCGCCGGCAGAAGGGCGGCGCAGCGGTGGTGATGGGCGCGCTCAGTCCGCGCACCCGCAATGCCCAGGTGGCCATGTACCAGTCGGGCGAGGTGGATTATCTGGTGGCCACCGACGCCATTGGCATGGGCCTCAACATGGATATTGCCCATGTTGCCTTTGCCGCGCTGGGCAAGTTCGATGGCAAGCGGCAGCGGCGGCTGATGCTGTCGGAAATGGCGCAGATCGCCGGCCGCGCCGGCCGTCACCAGAAGGATGGCACCTTCGGCACCGTGCAGCTGGGCGCCGAAGCCCAGTGCCAGTTCACGCCCGAAGAGATCGAGGGGCTGGAAGAGCATCGCTTCGAGCCGCTGACCCAGCTGGTCTGGCGCAATGGCGATCTCGATTTTTCCAGCCTGCCGCGTCTGGTCGCCACCCTCGATGACCGTCCGGCGCGGCCGGAGCTGGTGCGTTCCGACGATGCGGTGGACCTTGCCGTGCTGAAGCGGCTGGCGGGCGAGCCCTGGGTGATGGAGCGCGCCCACTCCCGCCTGCTGGGCGAACGCGGCCTGCACCGCCTGTGGCAGGCCTGCGGGCTGCCGGATTATCGCAAGACGGGGGCAGAGGCCCATGCCCGGCTGGTGGGGCGCGTGTTCCGTCACCTCACCGAAGGCCATGGCCATCTGCCGGAAGCCTGGGTCGCGGCGGAACTCGCGCATCTTGACCGGGTGACCGGCGATGTGGAGGCGATTTCCGACCGGATTGCCGCCGCGCGCACCTGGACCTACATCGCCCACCGGCCCGGCTGGCTGGAGCAGGGCGCGCACTGGGCAGAGCGCACCCGCGCGCTGGAAGAACGCCTGTCCGACGCGCTGCACGCAGCGTTGACGCAGCGCTTCGTCGATCGTCGCACGGCGGTGCTGCTGAAGGATCTGAAGGCGCGCGGTGCCGAGGCCGCCGTGATTGTCGAGGCAGATGGCGTGGTGATGGTGGACGGTGAGGCCATCGGGCATCTCGATGGCTTCCGTTTCACCGCCGATGCCGCAGCGCGGGCCGGGGAACAGCGGCTGCTGCTGGCCGCGGCCGAGCGCCATCTGTCGCGCGAATTGTCGGCACGGGCGCGGCAGCTGGCAGCGGCGCCGGATGCGGATTTCGCCCTCGATTTCGATGGCGGGCTGCCGCCGCGTCTGTGCTGGAACGGGGCGCGGGTGGCGGTGCTGCGCAAGGGCCGCGATGCGCTGTCGCCGCGGCTGGAACTGGATCGCGCCATTGCCGCGCTGGGCCCCGATGATCGCCGCCGCGTGCAGGACCGCCTGCAGGCCTGGCTGAACGACGGCATCTCGGCGGTGCTGGCGCCGCTGGCCGGGCTGTCCGGGCTGCGCGATGCCGTCACGCCGGCGGCACGCGGGCTGATCGTGCAGTTGGTGGAAGGGCTGGGTGTGCTGCCACGCGAACAGGTGGCCGAACAGCTGGCCGGCCTGTCGCGCCCGGATCGGCAGGCGCTGTCCGGTGCGGGCGTGCGATTGGGGCCGATGCATGTGTTCGTGCCCGGCCTGCTGCGTCCGCTGCCCACGCGCTGGCGCCTCGCGCTGTGGGCGGTGGCCATGGAACGTGCCTCGTTGCCGCCGTTGCCGGCGCCGGGCCGGGTCAGCCTGCCCGGCGATTGCGGCCCGGCGGATTTCCTGGCGGTGGCCGGATACTGGCGGCTGGGCGGGCAGGGCGATACGCCGGCGGTGCGGATCGACATGGTGGATCGGCTGGCCCGCCAGGTGCACGCCCGCCGCACCGGCCGCGCGCCCTTCATTCCCGATCCCAACTGGGCGGCCAGCCTGGGCCTGTCGCAGGACGGGCTGGCCCGGCTGCTGCGCGCGCTGGGTTATCGCCCGCGGCTGGTGGACGGCACGCCGCATTTTGCCTGGGCCGGGCCGCGCGCGCCAGGCCAGCGGCGCCATCCTGCGTCGCTTTCCGCTGAATCGCCCGATGCCGCGCCTGCTGCCAGGACAGTCGCGGCGTCCCCCTTTGCCATCCTGGCAGGCATGAAAGGCAGGTAGCATTTGGTCTACGGAGCCGGGCTGAGGATCGACAAATATCTGTGGTATGCGCGCCTCGCGCCATCCCGCGCCCACGCTCAGGATCTGTGTGAAAGCCGACGATTGCGCATCGATGGCCGGGTGGTGGAGCGCGCGTCGGCGCAAGTCCGCGCCGGCAGCGTGCTGAGCTGGGCGCGCGGAGCGGAGATCATCGTGGTGCGGGTGGAAGGCCTGCCCGAACGGCGCGGCCCCTATGTGGAGGCCAGGCAGTTCTACACCGATCTTTCGCCTGCTGCCGCCGGCTGTGCGCAAGATGCCCTCTTGCCAGAAGCCTTGGCGGTCGCCTAAGGGCCGCGACGCAAACAGGGGTTATCTGCTGGGCACGACCGCCATCGCCTGATGGACGGCGCCCGAAGGGGAGACTTATGGCCTACGTCGTCACCGAAGCCTGCATCAAGTGCAAGTACATGGACTGCGTGGAAGTGTGTCCGGTGGACTGCTTCTATGAAGGCGAGACCATGGTGGTGATCAACCCCAACGAATGCATCGACTGCGGCGTGTGCGAACCGGAATGCCCGGCCGAAGCCATCCTGCCCGACACCGAAGGCGGTCTGGAAAAGTGGATGGAACTGAACGCCACCTATTCCGCCCAGTGGCCGAACATCACCATGAAGGGCGAAACCCCGGACGATGCCGATTCGCACAAGGGCGAAGACGGCAAGTTCGACAAATATTTCACCGCCAACCCCGGCAAGGGTTCGTAAACCCGGTCTTAACGGTCGATTCCGGCGCGTGAATCGCCCGGAATCGACATTTTTCGTGCCACATGGCGTCGCACGTGGCCCGAAACGCGTCATTGCAGTGGCAATTGTGACGTTTTTCTGATACACAACATCTTGTGGCTGAGGTCCGAGAAAGGCCCAGTCGAGTCGCACGGTTCGTTGCCATGCCGCCGTCCTGCCAGGCGGGCAGCGAATCTGGGTCAGAAACGTCTGGCAGGCCGACAGTGGTCTGGGTTCCTCGCGTGATACTGGTGCCAGCGTTGCTGACACCGGGTTTCGTGCATCCCTGCCATCTGCCGCTCAGCACAAGGAACAATGCCCCATGGCAATTGCCAAGCCGCTCGGTTTCGAAGTCGGTGATTATGTCGTGTACCCCAAGCACGGCGTTGGTCGCGTGGTGGAAATCCAGCACCAGGAAATCGCCGGAGTCGCGCTCGATCTGTTCGTGCTGCGGTTCGAGAAGGAGCGGATGACGCTGCGGGTGCCGATGAACAAGGTGGAAAGCGTCGGCATGCGCAAGCTGTCCAGCCAGGCCACCATGAACGAGGCGCTGACCACCCTGAAGGGCAAGCCCCGCATCAAGCGCACCATGTGGTCGCGCCGTGCCCAGGAATATGAAGCCAAGATCAATTCGGGCGATCTGGTGAGCATCGCCGAAGTGGTGCGCGATCTGCACCGCGCCGAAGATCAGCCGGAGCAGAGCTATTCCGAACGCCAGATCTATGAAGCGGCCATCGGCCGGCTGGCGCGCGAACTGGCGGCGATGGAAAACATCGACGAACCGGCCGCCCAGCAGAAGATCGAACTGGTGCTGAAAGCTGCGTAAGCAGCTTCGGCGCAGCCAACGCTGCGTAAGCCGCGTTTCACGCCTGCACTGAATTTCGCCGGCATTGACCGCAACGCCCGCATGGTTCCGCGCCTTCAAGGCGCTGGTCTATGCCGCGTTGCTGGCCAATGTCGGCGCATTCATGTGGGACAGTCATGATTGGCTGGCGCCCAAGGCCATCGACCAGATCGGCTGGGTGCTGATCCTTGGGGTCTTCGAATGGGAAACCCGCCGGCTGGGCCGGGGCGAGGCCTTGACCCGGATCAGCGCGCCGGCGCTGATGATGGAACTGGCCGGCTATGCCTGCGCCCTGTTTGCGCTGTCCCATTATATTGCCATCCGCGATCCGGTGGAGATCGCCAACGCCAGCGCCTGGCTGGCCATCTCGGCGCTGATCTGGCTGGATCTCTTCCGCCCCGATGGCGCCCGGTCCCCGCTGCGGGCGTCGCTGCGCTGGATGCTCTATGCCGTCACCCTCGCCTGCGCCGTCTTCTGGGGCGTCACCGGCGCCTGGCTGGATTTCTGGGACGCGGCGATCTGGATCATCTGTTTCTTCGTCATTGAAATCAACATCTTCGGTTTTGACGTGGCATCGCTGCGGCGCTGACTTGCATCTCCCTGTCACACAGTGTAGTAATACAGCAATACACAGGGAGATTGTCCATGCCTGCACGCCGGCCATTGCCGCCTTCGCCGCTCCTTGGGGTGCTTGCCGCCGCCCTGCTGGCTGTTCCCGGTGCCGCAGCAGAGCGGCGCTTCGAACTCACCGGCTTTTCCCGCGTGGTGGTGGAAACCAGTGACATCGTGACCATCCGCAAGGGCGATTTCGCGGTCTCGGCCAGTGGCGAGGCGGATGATCTCGACCGGCTGGAGATTCGCCAGAGCGGTGATCAACTGCGCATCAAGCGCAAACCCGGCCGCTGGTGGTCGCGCGGGCGGCCCCTTGCCATCACCATCAGCCTGCCGGTGCTCACCGATGTTGGCCAGTCCGGCTCCGGCAAGGTGACGGCCGATGTGGCGAGCGGCAAGAGCGTGTCGCTTGGGATCAGTGGTTCCGGTGCGCTGGCTGTCGAACAGGTGGCGGCAGAGGCGTTGCGGGTGTCCATTTCGGGATCGGGCAATGTCGCGGCTGCAAGCGTCAAGGCCGGCACGGTGGCCGCGGCCATTTCCGGTTCGGGCAACGTGGCAATGGCCGGTTCGTGCCGGCAGATCGACGTGCGGGTATCGGGCAGCGGCGATGTGGATGCCGCGCGCCTGGCCTGCACCAACGCCATCGTTGCCATATCGGGATCCGGTGACGTGGGCCTGCGGGCCACAGATGCCGCGCAGATCGGCATTTCCGGATCGGGCGATGTGACCGTTGCCGGCGGTGCCCGCTGCACCACGCGCGCATCGGGCAGCGGCACGGTGCGCTGCGGCTAGATCAGCCGCGCCAGTGGCTGACCACGGCTGACAGATCGGGCCGCGGCCGTTCCTCCAGCGGCTTGTCCTGCGTGCCGATGAAGAAGAAGCCGGCGATGCGTTCCGGCGCGGCGCCGCCCAGCAGGGCCAGCACCTGCGCATCATACGCGGCCCAGCCGGTGAGCCAGTTGGCGACGAAGCCATGGGCGTGCGCGGCCAGCATCAGGTTCTGGCACGCGGCGCCCACCGAAAGTTCCTGTTCCCACAGCGGGATATGGCTGGGCTTCGGGCTGGCGATGATGGTAATCAGG